>JBEDDY010000223.1:0-6597 GCA_041176025.1 Actinomycetota bacterium
GAGGATGGCGTGTGTGACCTCGTCGTCCTTCTGGAGCTCGCCCGTCTTCGGTGTCACCTTCTCGATGAAGCGGCTTGCTGCGAGGGCGACGAGACCCTCGCAGTGCCCCGATGCGCGTGCCTGGTTCACCATACGTGCGAACGCGGCGGCCTCCGGGGTGGGAACGCATGGCTCCTTGCCGCCGACACAGACGTCCGGGGTGGCGCCGAACATCGCCACCAGGTCACCTGCGTCGAACTCCTCGGTGGTCTTCTTGGCGGAGAAATTCGCGAATGCGAAACCCTGTTCGCCCGGAACCAGGGTCGATTGCGCCGGCGTTCGCACGAGCGCATCGCCACCCGACGAACCGCCGCTGCACGACGACAGGCCGAGACACGCGACGACGATCAGTGCGACAAACGACCTGGTTCTCATGCAGCGGCCCCGCTCCTGCGTGCGTAGCGGGAGATGAAGAAGATGACGATCACCAGCAGCAACAGTGCGGCAAGCGCGATGATGCGGCTGGACATCTTGTTCCCGGGTGTCTCCACCTTCACGAGGGGTGCGATGGTCTTCTTCACCACGATGTTCGACGTGAGTTCCTTGCCGTCGGTCGAGTATGCGGTGACCTTCAGGTCCTCGTTCCCGAACACCCCGACCACGGGCACCGTGATGGACTTCACCTTCTGCGACACCGCGATGCGGCGGCCGGTCTTCGTCTTCACGATGATGCGGGAGCGAGGGTCCACCGCGGCGCCGCTCTTCGACACGGAGGCGACCAGGTCGGACATCGCGATGGTCACCGACAGGGCGTCCTCCCTCGCCTCCACCGTGGGCACACCGTCACCGGCGAGCACGGGCAGTGTCTCGTTGCGCGAACCGTTCTGGATGAGATCCAGCATTCCCTCGGCCACCTTCTGGTTGGTGGAGGGTGCGACAGTCGTCGTCGGCGAGTCTCCTTCGCCGGCCGTTGTCTGCGGGCTCGCGGACGTGTCGGGAGCGGCGGGACCCGTTGTCGTCTCCGGTCCCGAGGGAGCATCCGTCGATGTGGTCGACGGTTCCTCGGTGGTGGACGGTGACACGGTGTTCGTGACGTTCTCACTGGTCGACGGTGATTCGGTCGGTTCGCCGGGCGTCGTTGTCACGTCGGGCGTCTCGTCACCGGGAACCGTGGTGTTCGCCATGTCGGCGATGTCGGCCGTGCTCCAGGCCTCCTGGTCGACACTGGTCACGAGCAGTTTCTCGGGATGCCGGAGCATCGAGACGCCCACCACCTGCACGTAGTAGGTGGCGCCCGCCTGCACGTTGACCTCCTGTGCCGTGGCCTCGGTGAGGCTGTCCTCCACCTCCGAGATGGAGGACATCGCCTCCATCCAGATGAGCTGGGCAATAGACATGTTCGTGGTGACGAACCCGAGCTGACCACTGGAGTTCTTGCGGTAGACCGTGATCCCCGACGTGACGGGCTCGAAACCGGACTGCTCAGAGACCGGGACGGTCAGCTTCACTCGTGACGTGGTGGGGGCGGTGAACTTGAGCCACGTCGTGGTGATGAGTGAACGGTCAAAGAGGAACGACGACAGCCCGGCGAGCGGTTCGTCGGACTCGAGAGTCGCCCCCAACTGCTGCAGCGTCACCTCGGATGCCCCGGTGATGTCGACGGCGTCCTCGATGGTGTCATTCGCCGACACGATCGTGGGAGCAGAGGACACGTCCACCACGGCGAGTCCGGAGGACACGTAGTAGTCGGGGTCTCCCTCGGACTTCGGCGCACCGGACGCCACACAGTTGGTCGCCAGGTACGCACGCACGCCGGGGCGGCTGAACCGCGCCGTGAAGCGGCCGGTCAGTGACTCATCCTCGTCGAGCATGTCGAGGTCCAGCCATGCGGCCCGCGGTGCGTGGTCGTTGTCGGCCTGCAGGTAGGCCACCATTCCCTGGTCGAGCACGGGGTTGTTGATTGCCTCGGCGCGGTTCTGCAGCGCAAGACACTCCGGGTCCTCGACGGTCACGGTGCCGGCAGATGCGAGGGCGGACGTGTCGGTCGTGACAGAACCCGATTCGGGTGTCTCGCACGACCTCACGCACAGTGCGAACAGCCCACCCATCACGGATTGCTGCCGGTCGAAGACGGCCACATGCCACCAACCGTCCGGCACTGTCGCGAGTTCGATGGAGGATCCTGTCGTCTCGATGTCGGGTTCGATTTGCTGGGACTCGTCGGTCGAGTCGGAGAGTCCCGGTGCCATGGGGACGGCCGTCGCGTCGATCGAGGCAAGCGCGTCACAGCCCTCCACGATCCCCAGGCCCTTGTCGGTGTCGATGCGCAGGGACATCTCCGTGCAGAGGTTGTTGCTGCCGCCGCTGTCCACCTGGTAGTCGATCCCCTTGATGAAGAAGGTGTCGGGATTGAAGAAGTAGATCGAGTACTTGCCGTCCGGCAGGTAGATCGTCTCCGTCATGCGGCTGCTGTACCTCGTTGATGAGACGTTCCACCATGCGACGGACAGCTCGAAGTCGCCGTCGTAGTCCAGGAAGTCGTTGCGCACGACCGCCACCGCGAGAATCCCGTTGACCGACGAGCAGTCCGAGTCGAGCGAGATGGTGACGCGGTTCGACCGGGAGGGGCTGTTCGGGTTGGTGTAGAGAATCGGCTGTGCACCGACGCAGTCGTCGATGTTGCCCTCCACGAAGTTCTCCGGGTTCACGATCCCGACCGAATCACTCTCGGAGTTCACCTGCAGGATGCCGAGCCCGCCGCTGACCTGCACCTGTGCACTGATGCTCACGCTCTGGCTGGTCGACGCTGTGGTGCCGCCGGCAACGTAATCGAGGAAACCGAATTCGTTCGATGCGTAGACGCGGATGCTGTACGAGTCCTCGAGCGGCACCGTCACCGAGTTCAGGTCGGCACGACCGTTCACCTCGATCACCATCTGGTTCACCGAGAATCCCTCGTCGGTGCTCCACTCCACCTCCGCACCCGCATTGACGACGGTCGGGCTGAGGTACATGGTCTCCGGTGAGCCGTCCTCACGGAGTGTGGGGTTGTTCGTCGGGTCCATCAGGAACGAGTCGGAGACGTCCTGGGTGGCGTCCACGATCGTCATCCATTCGCGTGCCCGCGACATGACGAGCGAACCCTTGGCCGTGGGCAAATCGCCGCCGAGGGAGTAGTAGACGTACCTCATCGACGCAGCCAGTTCCGTGGTGATCTCGACCGAGTTGCCGTTCTCCGAGGATGCGGAGCCGACGTACCGGCCGTCGGCGCCGTAGACCGCGACCTTGATGGCGCGGAATTCCTCGCACGCAACAAACGTGCGGCTCTCGGCGTTCCATGCGAACGAACAGTCCACCCGCGGCACCAACAGCGGCGGAGCAAGGGTCTGTGTGGTCACCTGGTTCTCGCCGACCGTGGTGGTGGTCTCGTCCACGGTGGTCGTTGTCTCGCCGACCGTGGTGGTGGTCTCGTCCAGGGTGGTCGTTGTCTCGTCGACCGTGGTGGTGGTCTCGTCCGGTGTGCCCGGGCCATCGGGAACCGTGGTGGTCACGTCCGGTGTGCCGGCAGAGAACGCGGACTCGAAGGGCGCGTTCGTCACGCACGGCCGTGCCCCGTTGACGGTGCTGCATTCCGAGAAGGAGGCTCCTGTGACACTCCACGATGCCGTGAGGTCATCGAAACCGGGGTTCGCATTGATTGTCGAGTCGCCGACCTTCAGTTCCACCGACGTGACCCGCGGCCCGGTCTGGCCACCGGAATTCGCCGCGCCGTCCCGGCCGGTGACGGTGATCTTGATGGTCTCTGTCGATTCCATGAAGTCACCCTTGAGGGTGGTCTCGAGTTCCGACCATTCATCGGAATCGCCTGTTCCGCCCTTCGTGGCATCGACCGATTTCGTCGTGGTGGAGAGCAGGGCACCGGCGGAGTCGTATGCCGTCAGCGTGGCGGAGAGGATGTTGCTCTCCGGTGCCACACCGTTCAGGCGGTACTCCACCTTCAGTTCGGCCGTGGTCTTCTTCCCGAAGGGGTTGATGCCTGCCGCAGTGGTGTCGACCGTCTGTTCCACGTCGTGCTGTTCGAACCCGAACACGAGTTCATTGTCGACGTCGGTCTCCCCGCTGCCGTTCCCGGAATCCCTCGTGTACATGAAGGACTTCGACTCCGTCTTGTCGGTCTCGAACTCGACCTGGCCTGCCTTGCGCACCTCTCCCGCGGGGTTGCGGGTCCACACCGAGATCTCCAGGGTCTCCGCGCCGTCGAGCAGGTCAACCTTCACCGCGTTCACCCCTGCGTCCGCCTCGGCGACGTCACCGGCATTCAGGGCCTTGCCCTTGTCGCCCTTCTGGGTGACGACGACCTTCGCGAAGTTGTCGCACAGGGTGACCACGGACGTTGTCGGGTCCCACTGTGCGTCGCACTCCACCCGGTTCTCGCCGCCGTTCGGTGCGGGGTCGCACCCTTCGGGCAGAGTCCCGTCGGTCATCACGTCGCACTCGAGTGCAGCGTTGCGCTGGCGGGTGCCGTCATCCGACGACCCACATGACGCCAGAGAGACAAGAAGGGCCGCTGCGAGGAACAGTCGGACAGGGCGGATGACAGCAGGAGAACGCATCCGCGCATCCTAAGACCGAACCTGGATTCAGGCACATTCGTACCCTCCCCCCCGGAACCGGGGAAAATGCCCTCGGGAAGCACTTCGGTACACTCCGTCGACCGCCCCCGGAGGATTCTGAAATGGCAAATGCATGGTTCGAGACTGTCGCTGAGGCCCAGCGTCGCGCCCAGAAGCGCCTGCCGAAGTCGGTCTACGGCGCACTGGTGGCCGGGTCGGAAAAGGGCGTCACCCTGGCTGACAACCTGAGCGCATTCGACCATCTGGGATTCGCCCCCCACATGGCCAATCTGCCGCGTGAGCGCAGCATGGCCGTCACCGTGATGGGCCAGGAGCTGTCCATGCCGGTCATCATCTCGCCGACCGGCGTGCAGGCGGTCCACCCCGAGGGGGAGGTCGCCATTGCCCGTGCCGCCCAGAACCGTGGCATCGCAATGGGGCTCAGCTCATTCGCCAGTCGCTCCGTCGAGGATGTCGCCGCGGCGAACGACAAGACCTTCTTCCAGATCTACTGGTGCGGTGACAGGGACACCCTGCTGCAGCGCATGGAGCGTGCGAAGGCGGCCGGTGCGAAGGGAATCATCGTCACACTCGACTGGTCGTTCAGCAACGGCCGTGACTGGGGCAGCCCGTGGATCCCCGAGAAGGTCGACCTGAAGGCCGCGGTGAAGTTGGCACCCGAAGTGATCGTGAAGCCGAGGTGGCTGTGGCAGTTCGCGAAGACGTTCAGGATCCCCGATCTCACTGCTCCGAACATGGCGAAGCCCGGCGAGAAGGCACCCACTTTCTTCGGTGCGTACTACGAGTGGATGACCACGCCGCTCCCCACGTGGGAGGACCTCGCATGGCTGCGCTCGCAGTGGGACGGTCCGTTCATGATCAAGGGTGTGTGCCGCGTGGACGACGCGAAGCGCGTCGTCGACATCGGTGCGACCGCGCTGTCGGTGTCGAACCACGGCGGCAACAACCTGGACAGCACGCCCGCATCCATCCGGGCCCTGCCGGCCGTCGTCGACGCGGTGGGTCACCAGATCGACGTCGTCCTCGACGGTGGTGTGCGCCGCGGCAGCGACGTGGTGAAGGCGGTTGCACTCGGAGCGAAGGCGGTCATGATCGGCCGCGCCTACCTGTGGGGTCTCGCCGCGAACGGACAGGCAGGCGTGGAGAACGTTCTCGACCTGCTGCGCGGCGGTATCGACTCAGCCCTCACCGGCATCGGCAAGGCCGACATCAACCAGTTGACCCGTGACGACATCGTCGCGCCGGCTGACTTCTTCCGCTCGCTCGGCGCATAGTCTCTGCCCCGTGGGGGATTCATTCGACGAGGAAGTGGAACGCTTCTTTGCGGCGTTGCCCGCGGTCATTTCATCCGCCCCGGCCACCCATCTCGGTCGCGCACGGGCATGGCGCAACGCGTTGTTCGACGCAGGTCTCGCCGGTTTCGGCATCCCCGCGGAGTACGGCGGCCGTGCCGAACCTGCCGACGGTGCACGACGTCTGCAGCGCCTCGCCCGTGGGCGTGTCCCCGCGGAGGAGGGCACCTTCGGCATAGGGCTCAGCATGGCGGTGCCGACGATGCTGCAGTACGGGTCGGCGGAGATGTGCGCGCGTTTCGTCGCACCCGCGCTGCGCGGTGACGAAGTGTGGTGCCAGCTGTACTCCGAACCCGGTGCGGGCAGCGACCTGCCGGGTCTCTCCACGCGCGCGGTTCTGGACGGTGACGAGTGGGTGGTGAACGGACAGAAGGTGTGGACGTCCGGTGCGCATCATTCAGATCTCGGGATCCTGCTCGCGCGGACCGGCGACGAACCGGGCAAGGCGGGCATCACGATGATGGTGATGCCGATGAGGCAAGCAGGTGTGGAGGTCCGCCCGCTGCGGCAGATGACGGGGCACGCGGAGTTCAATGAGGTGTTCTTCACTGATGCGCGCGTGGAGAGACCCGGCAGGTCGCTGCCCGCACCGGGTTCGGAGTACAGCTGGCACCACACTTCGTCACCGCGCA
>JBEDDY010000224.1:0-6259 GCA_041176025.1 Actinomycetota bacterium
GCACCCTTCGTGAAGTGGACCTTCACGAGGCCATCCGGATCGGTCCTGGCGGGCTCGGCTGTCCATCCTGCGGCGGGAACCACATCGGTGACGACCACCGAGCCCGATGATGTGTCGATGATGACGCTGCCGGCGGTGCCGACTCCGTAGGTGGTCGACGTGTCCGACACCTTTGTCGAGGTCATAGCGACCGGATCGCCGGCGGCAGAGACGGAACCTGATTGCGTCCCGGCAGCCGGGTCCGGTGTGGTGACGGCACCGGCCACCATGTCCGGCGTTGCCGTTGCACCGTTGTCGGAGAGAACGGCGGAGTTCAGCGCGAATGCCGCCGCCCCTGCCGCGAGCACTCCCGCAATGGAGAGGGTTGAGGTGATTCCAAGTTTCATGGGGACTCCTTCGGATGACCTGATGACCACACAGTAGGAACCCGCAATCCAGCAGACGGTGGGGTCTCGTCAAAGATTCAGCCAAATCACCCTCGGGCCCGTGTGTGGTGCGCCTGATGCGGTGCGTTCCGACCACAATGGTGACGTGAAGGTTCTGTTGGTCGAGGATGACAGGTCGATCGCGGACTCCGTGGTGGCCTCGCTCTCGTCGGCAGGCCTGGAGGTCGCCCATGTGGTGTCCGGGGCGGCGGCCGTCGATGCGCTCGGCCTCGCCACCCCTGACGTCGTTCTTCTCGACCTCGGTCTTCCCGACATGGACGGCCTCGACGTGGCGAGGGCGATCCGTGAGCGGTCCGCCGTGCCGATCATCATCGTCAGCGCGCGTGGCGACGAACTCGACCGCGTGCTGGGTCTCGAACTGGGCGCAGACGACTACGTCGTGAAGCCGTTCAGCCAGCGCGAACTGCTGGCCCGGATACGTGCGGTCACTCGGCGCGGCAACGGGGATCCCGGTGATGCGGCGTCCACCCGACCGACCGGTCCCGAGGGCCGTTTGGTCATCGACGAACGGACGCGTTCGGCCGCGGTCGATGGTGTCGCCATCGTCCTGACCGCCAAGGAGTTCGACCTGCTCGCGTATCTGGCCGCCGAACCTGGCGTCGTGTTCCGCCGCAACGACATCCTCGAGCACGTGTGGGACGCGAACTGGTACGGCACGACAAAGACACTCGATGCTCACGTGGCGTCGTTGCGCAAGAAGATCGGTCACGCGGACTGGATCCAGGCGATCCGCGGGGTCGGGTTCAAGTACGTGGAGACGGACGCGTGAGGGCGCGGCTGATCGCCGGGTTCGCGGGGGTCGCCGTGCTCATCCTGACCATCTTCAGCATTCCGATGATGCGCTTTGTCGCAACGGTCGAGCGGGAGCGGATGGTGACCGAACTCGAGCGTGACGCGTTCATCCTGGCGGGTCATGCGAAGGAGACCCTGTCCGCGGACACCGGGTCCCAGTTGCGGTCCATCCAGCCCTACATCGACGCGTACGCGCGGGTGAGTGACGCACGGGTCGTCGTGACCAACTCCGGTGGCCGCGTGATCGCCTCGAATGACGCATCGCTCGTTGTCGGCTCCGATTTCAGCAACCGACCGGAGATCACCACGGCCCTGAGCGGTGCCCCGGCCACCGGCGAGCGAGCGTCATCCACGCTCGGCCAGGTTCTCGTGTACGTCGCCGTTCCGGTTCTGTCCGGCGACGACACCCTCGGTGCGGTGCGTCTGTCGCACCCCAAGTCACATGTCGACGAACGGGTCCGCAACCGTGTCTACGGGATCATCGGGGCCGGGCTCATCTCGTTCGTCGCCGCGCTCGTGGTGGCGATCCTCCTCGGGTCGACGATCTCCCGCCCGATCGCCCGCCTTCGTCGGGCGACGGACAAGCTCGGCCGCGGGGACTTCGACGCACGGGCAGACGCCGACGAGGGCCCGCGCGAGGTGCGCGAGCTTGCCCGCAGTTTCAATGCCATGTCGGGAAGGCTGGGGTTGATGGTGGAGAACCAGCGGCACTTCGCCGGCGCTGTCTCGCACCAACTGCGCACGCCTCTCACGGCACTGCGACTGCGCCTCGAACAGGCGGAGGCATCAGTCGGGCGTGATGACGACGTGGTCGCCGAGGCACTCAGGGCGTCATTCGCGGAGAGCGACAGGCTCCAGAACATGATCGAGCAGTTGCTCGCACTGGCGCGCCTCGAGGGCTCTGCCGCGAAGACCGTCGACGTCGATGCCGCACGGGTCGTGCGCGACCGCGTGGAGATGTGGGAGCCGCTTGCAGAGGAGCAGGGCGTCGCTATCTCCCTGCAGGTGCCGGCGGCTGCACGGTGCGCGGTGGTCGAGGGCGGACTCGAGCAGATCATCGACAACTTCATCGACAACGCAATCTCCGTGGCTCCCCGGGACAGTGACATCCGCATCGATGTCGTCCACGACGATGGGCACGTGCAGATCGACGTGTCCGACCGCGGTCCCGGTCTCACGGACGAACAGCGGGACGTCGCGTTCGACAGGTTCTGGAGGGGTCCCGCGGCCACCGGGGTCAACGGCAGCGGGCTGGGCCTTGCGATCGTGCGCCAACTTGCGGTTGCCAGCGGCGGCGAGGCCGAGCTGCTCGGAAACCCGGGCGGGGGGATCCGTGCCCGGGTGCGCCTCGTGGCGCGTTGATCAGCGGGTCTCGTCGAGCCACTGCGGCACGCGGTCGAGGAGATCGAGGCTGACCTCCCGGCACCTGTCGAGCACGGCACAGAGCGGCTCATCGTTCGCCTTGTAGACGCTCGCGAGCGTCACGTTGATCTTCGACACCACCGAGAGACTGCGTTCGGGGGCGTCGGTGACCTGGTGGAACGAATCGATGGCGGAAATCTCGAGGGGCAACTCGACGCCTCCGATCCCTGCCACTTCCGTCGCGAGCACGAGCAGGTCGGGCGGGTTCGTGAGCGGCGGGAACGTCCAGGTGAACACGAGCGGGAACATGAAGTCGCCGGGGGGATCGTCGTCGGGGTCGTCCATCTCCAGCACGACGTCCTCGAAACTGAGCAACGTCCTCGGGTCGATCTCCAGGCTGACATGCAGGTCGATGGGGCCGCTGCATGCTTCCTCGGGGTGCAGGTCTATCTCCCAGAGCTGGCGCAACGAGTACGTCTCCACGAAGTGCCGTTCGTCGTGGACGTGGAAACCGTGGTCGACAGCGTGGCTCTTCAGGTCGGAGACAAAGCCCGCAATGTCGATGACTGCCACGCCCCGCACACTACCGTTTCACCGTGCCCCACTTCGATTACGAATCCGCTGACCGCGACCTCATCGGTTTCCTCCACGACGTCGCGGATGCAGCGGCGGACACCCTCGACGAGGTGGACAACTGGGACTTCTCCGGTGACCGTGACGGTCAGTACTCCGCTGATGTCGTTGTGGACGATGTCGTTGTCGCTCTCCTGGAGGCAAGTGGATTCGATGTTCTCTCCGAGGAGAGCGGACTCACCACCGACGCACTGCCGATCACGGACGACAGGCTTCTGGCGGTGGTCGATCCCCTCGATGGCTCCACCAACGCGAGTCGTGGTGTCCCGTGGTTCGCCACGTCCATCTGCATCGTCGACCGCGACGGACTCCGTGCGGCACTCGTGGCCGAACAGTCGGGGAGCGAGACGCGGTTCGCGGCCGTGCGCGGCGGGGGTGCCAACTGTGACGGTGTCCCGATGCGCGTGAGACCGATGACGAACCTGGCCGGTGCCGTCATCGGCGTGAACGGTGCACCGCCCGCCGACGCCGGCTGGTGGCAGACCCGTTCGATGGGTGCCGCCGCACTCGACATCTCCCTCGTCGCGAAGGGGGCCCTCGACGGTTACGTGGACCTCCACGACCACGGAGTCTGGGACTACCTCGCAGCGGTGTTGATCTGCCGCGAGGCGGGGTGCCTCGTGGAGGACGCACGCGGGAGGGATCTACTCGTTCTCGATCCCGCCGAACGACGTTCGCCGGTGGTGGCAAACTCGAGACCATTGCTCGACGCACTTCTCTCCGCACGGCAGCGCACCGCACGCGACTGACCGTCATCGCCGCGCTTTTCTGCGTGTCGGTGTCGATTGCGGGACCGCCGGTCGTGCGCGCTGCGGCCACGTGCGCGCAGGGCGCAATGTGCAGGGTGGGCAACGTGGGCCCCGGCGGCGGGATCGTCTTCCATGCCGCTGCATCGCCGCAATGGTGGGGCACCTGGATGGAGGCAAAGCCGCTCTCCCGCGGTGCCGGTCTCCCGTGGTCGACGATGCCGACCACGTCCTTGTTCTCTGGTCCGGACAGTGCGCGCCGGATCATCGACCACACCGGCATCGGGTACGGCCGTGAGAACACATCGTTGATCGTTGCCCAGGGTGGTCCCACCGGTTCGGCCGCCGCATACGTCGACGGGATCGTCAGCGGCGGCAAGTCGGACTGGTTCCTGCCGTCGAAGGACGAACTGAATGCCCTGTACAACCACTACGCGCTCCACGCCAGGCCCGCGATGGCCAAGGCACCGTACTGGTCGTCGTCCGAGAACGGCGCCCGCTATGCCTTCTACCAACTGTTCCAGGACGGCACCCAGTTCACGGACGAGAACGGTCTCGGCAACGTGACGTCGAACAAGCAACTGCACCGCATGCCCGTTCACCGGGGTTCGGGTTTCGGTGCGTTGTTGTTCCGGATCGTCGCTGTGAGGCAATTCGGCCCGGCGGCAGGGTCACGACCCGAAACATCGAATCCACAGGTGACGGGACGGGTCTGTCCGGATGCCGGGCCCTGCGCCGTCGGTGACACCGGGCCCGGCGGAGGCATCGTCTTCTACGACGCCGGGTCGCACAGGCCCTGGGGTCGGTATCTGGAGATGGCCCCGGTCGAGACCGAGCTCGAGGGCATCCCGTGGAAGAAATTGTCGGTCGTCGATCGTCAACGCCCTCTGTACCGCAATGATGCGAACGGTCTCGCCAAGTTCCAACGTGTGAGGTCGAAATCGATCGGGATGGGACACGCCAACACGAAGAGGATCGTGCGCAACTACGGTCCCGGGAACTACGCGGCGTGGAAGGCATGGGAACTCGTCCACGGCGGCAAGTCGGACTGGTTCCTGCCGTCGGAGGACGAGCTGAACGAGGCGCACCGCGTCCTGTTCACGGCGGTGCCGACGATCAACACCATCCGTCGCAGTTTCTACTGGTCGTCGAGTGAGTACAACTACGACACCGCATGGACCGTGAACATGAAGGACGGCCAGCAATTCGACCGCGAGAAGTGGAAAGTTCCCGACCCGAGCAAGGGTGTGAAGGCAATCCGGACGAGGGCAGTCAGGGCTTTCGGCTGACGGAATCTGCTAGACGAGCGCGGGTACGGTGGGGGAATGCGCCCACCCAGGTTGATCAGTCTCGTGCTCGCGGTATCGCTCGTTGCGCCTCTTGTCACGCGTGCGCAGCCCGCCTCTGCAGTCCCGGTGCCGTCGGCGTGGAAGCCGCGCGCCGTCTCCGTTGCGCACGGGGGTTCGGTGCACTCCACCTCCATCACCGGGGCGTCCGCGCTGTTCGACGTCACCGGCAGGTCCTTTGCCATGTGGTTCGTGGCCGGGCCGAAGAACGGCAAGGTGGCGGTGTTCCTGAACGGCAAGAAGGTGAGGGTGGTCGACCAGTACGCGTCGCGCACCGTCCGCAAGGCGGTCACGTTCCGGTCCGCCCGAACGAAGAACACGGTCATGGCCGTTGCGTTGTCCACCCGCAACAGGAACTCGAAGGGAACGGCCGTCAACATCGACGCGTTCGGTCCCTCCGCGGCACGGTGCGCGAAGGGCTGCACACGATCCCCGCGGATTCTCGACCGTGAGGCGTCGACTCAAGCCGTGAACTCCGAGGCGCCGTGGTACCCCACCGCCGTGCCGGCAAAGTCCTCGGCCGAGTGGGTGGTGCCGATCGGCAGCTACGTGCGCGGCCGTGACGTACAGCCGATCGACACGGCAGTGCCGGTCATTCGTGCGGCTGCCTGTGACCAGGCGAAGAAGGTGCGCCAGGGGGTGATCGTGCTCTCGTTCGGCAAGCAGGTCGCCGGTGGCGCGAACGGGTTCGGCCAGATGATCCCCACTTCGGAGATCGTTGCCACCGCATCGGCGTGGGCCGCTGGGCTCGCCGAGTGCGGTCCCGGTCCATGGGAAGTCGCCGTCGGCACCAGCAATTCCGGCGGTGTGACCGCCCACAACGGGTACCTGGGGGGACGCACATGGTCGAAGGTGGTGGCGGCGGCACGTGCCGAATCGGACCCACGTGTGGTCATCGCGGGTGCCGTCGACCTCGAGCCCGGGTGGGGCCCGC
>JBEDDY010000225.1:0-3402 GCA_041176025.1 Actinomycetota bacterium
ATCCAGGGCGAAGGCGGCGTGGTTCCCGCAGACCCGGCCTATCTCCAGGCCGTCCAGGCGCTGTGCAAGGAACGTGGCCTGCTCTTCATGATGGACGAGGTGCAGACGGGCTTCTGCCGCACCGGCAAGTGGTTCGGGTTCGAGCACGCAGGCGTGAAGCCCGATGTCGTGACCTTCGCGAAGGGAATCGGCAACGGGATGCCCGTGGGTGCCATCTGGGCCCGGAAGGACGTCGCTGCGGTCATGTCGCCGGGCGATCACGGCTCCACGTACAGCGGCACCGCGATTGCGACCGCCGCCGTCAATGCCGTCATCAACGAGATGACCCGTCTGGATGCGTGCGCTCTCGCCAACGCGGCAGGGGAGCGGATCCGTGCGGGCCTGGTCGGTGTGGCCGGCGTCGACCATGTCCGCGGTGCGGGCTTGTTGCTCGGCGTCGCACTGTCGGAGGGCAAGGATGCGAACGCAGTTGCTGCCGACCTCCTCGGGAAGGGGCTCATCGTGAACGCGGTGAACGCCGCGACCCTCCGGCTCGCGCCCCCGTTGACCGTGTCTGTCGCCGAGATCGACGAGGCAGTCACCCTGATCAAGGAGGCGCTCGCATGACAACCCGCCACCTGCTCGACATCACCGACCTCACGGCGGGCGAGCTCCGTCATGTCCTGGCGCTCTCCACAGCGGCGCCGAAGAAGGTGCTCGAGGGTGAGGGCGTGGCCCTCATCTTCGAGAAGCCGTCGAACAGGACACGTCACTCCATGGAGATGGCAGTGGTGCAGCTCGGCGGCCATCCGGTGTACACGCGGGGCGAGGAAATCGGCTTCGACACGCGTGAGACGGTCGAGGACGTCACGCGGATCATGTCCGGTTACCACGGTGTCCTCGCGGCCCGGGTGTTCGCCCATGACACGGTCACGCGCATGGCGGCATGTTCGGCGGTGCCAGTGGTGAACATGCTGAGCGACCGGAGCCACCCGTTGCAGGCACTTGCCGACGTCATCACGATGAAGGAACACTGCGGACCCGTCGACGACCTCGTTGTCGCCTGGGTCGGGGACTACAACAACGTGGCCCGCTCGCTTGCCGAGGCCGTGCTGATGCTCGGCGGGACCATGTCATTCGGGTGCCCAGCCGGGTATGACGCGCCTGCCGCGGAACTCACACGCCTCGCCGCCCTCGGAGGTTCCGTCTCCCAGACCGAGGACCCACGCGCAGCTGTTGCGGGTGCGCACGTCGTGCACACGGACACATGGATTTCCATGGGACAAGAAGAGGAATCAGCCGCACGCCGGAAGGTCTTCTCGTCCTACATCGTCGACGCAGGGCTCATGCAGGCTGCGGCACCCGGTGCGAAGTTCATGCACTGCATGCCCGCCCACCGGGGTGAGGAAGTCAGTGCCGAGGTCTTCGACGGTGAGAACAGTCTCGTCATCGCCCAGGGTCACCACCGGCTCACGGCCGCAAGGGGAGCGTTGACGTTCGTGAAGGAGGCCTCCAGGTGAGCAGCAAGCAGCAGCGCCAGCAGATGATCGTGAAGATCATCGCGTCGAACAACGTGTCGAGCCAACCCGAGCTCCAGAAGCTGCTGGCGAAGAACAAGGTGGATGCCACGCAGGCGACGATCTCGCGCGATCTCGAGGAACTCGGTGCCGTGAAGGTGCGTGTTGCGGGTGGCGAATCGAAGTACGCGATCCCGGAGTACGAACCGGACCGCATCGCGCCGTCCGAACAACTGCGCCGGGTGGTGGGTGAGTGGGTTGCCGAGGTCACCCACAGCGGGTCCTTGGTCGTGGTGCGCACGCCACCCGGTTGTGCGCACGTCGTTGCATCCGCCCTCGACCGCAGCGGAATGACCGGCCTCATCGGCACCGTCGCCGGTGACGACACGGTCCTGTGTGTCGCGTCCGAACAACTCGGGGGCCGCAAGCTCGCCGACCAGTTGAGGCAGCTGGCCGGGATCGACAAGAAGAAGGTGACGAACCGTGGGTGACAAGGACGTCGCGGCAGGGGCCGCGCTGTGGCATGGACGGTTTGCGTCCGGGCCGAGCAGGGACCTGATGGATTTCACCGAGAGCATCGGTTTCGACCGTCGTCTGTGGGCCGATGACATCGCCGGCTCGAAGGCGCACGTGGAGATGCTCGCCCATGTCGGTCTGATGTCGCCCTCCGACGCCGCGAAGGTGTCGGAGGCGCTCGATGCCGTCCATGCCGAGATGGCCGGCGGAACGTTCGGGTTCGTGGAGTCCGACGAGGACATCCACACCGCGATCGAACGCCGGGTCACCCAGCTGGCAGGGGAGCCCGGCGGACGGTTGCACACCGGCCGCAGCCGCAACGACCAGGTGGCAACGGCACTGCGCCTGTGGAGCCGCCGCGAGATGACCGTTGTCGCAGCAGCCGCGCTGGATCTTGTCGAGGTGCTCGTCGCTCGCGCAGACGAGGCGGACGCCGCCGCGCCGCCCGTCTCGATTCCCGGTTACACGCACCTTCAGCGGGCCCAGCCGGTCCTGCTCTCGCACCATCTCCGCGCGCATGCGTGGGCACTCCTTCGTGACATCTCCCGGATCAACGATGCACTCGACCGTGCAGATGTCTCACCACTGGGCGCCGGTGCCCTTGCCGGGAGTTCCCTCCCCGTTGATCCCTCGTTCAGCGCCGAACGGATGGGGTTCGCCGCCCCGTTCGCGAACTCGCTCGACGCCGTCAGTGACCGTGACCACGTCGCCGAGTACCTCTTCGCGCTCGCTCTCATCGGTGTGCATCTGTCGCGCATCGGTGAGGAGTGGGTGCTGTGGACGAGCGAGGAGTTCGGCTTCGCGACGCTCGATGATGCGTACGCAACCGGTTCGTCGATGCTCCCGCAGAAGAAGAATGCCGACATCGCCGAACTGGCGCGCGGGAAGGCGGGACGACTGATCGGAAACCTCACCGGCCTCCTCGCCACGCTGAAGGGTCTTCCGCTCGCGTACAACCGTGACCTCCAGGAGGACAAGGAGCCGCTGTTCGACAGTGTCGACCAGGTGCGCCGCGGTCTTGTCGCGATCGCCGGGATGATCTCGACGGCGAAGTTCAACATCGGGAACATGACCGATGCGGCGTCGGCCGAGTCGCTCGTCGCCACAGACATCGCCGAGTGGTTGGTGGAACGCGGCATGCCCTTCCGCGAGGCACATGCCGTCGTCGGAAAGGTCGTGCGTGATGCGCTCACCACCGGCACTCCGATGGCACAGGTCGTCGCGTCCCATCCGCAGCTCGGGAACGCGGCTGCCGCCCTGTTCGACGCTGGAGTGGCGGTCGGCCGGCGCAGGTCGCGGGGTGCAGCCGGACCGCTCGCTTCCCAACAGCAGGCCGAACGACTTGCCGACGCGGTTCGCGCGGCACGTCAGTCACTGTCATGAAGTACGT
>JBEDDY010000226.1:0-15333 GCA_041176025.1 Actinomycetota bacterium
GAGGCCGAGCAGAAGGAGCGCGCCGAACTTGCCGTGCTGGAGAAGTACCTGCCGGCCGCAATGAGCGAGGCAGAGGTCGCAGCAATCGTCGCCGAGGAGGTTGCTGCCGCGGCTGCCGCAGGCAACGCAGGGCCGAAGTCGATGGGTCTCGTGGTGAAGGCAGTGCGCTCGCGCGTCGGCTCGTCGGCCGACGGTTCGCTCGTTGCACAATTGGTGAAGGCCGCCCTGGCCTGACCCATGACGAACCAGCCGCACCCGTATTTCCACCACCTCCAGCCGAGCGAGTCGATGGCACGACTCGTTGCGGCACTGCGCCGCGCGGTGAAGGCGATGCATCATGTGCACCCGGAGCACGTTGATGACGCGGCGGCCGAATCGGCCGAACAGCTGGCCGGCGCACTCGAGTCGGCCGGGACGCTCGGCATCAGGCAGGAATCGGTGCTGCGCCACACGCGCAGCCCGCTCTCGGGTGTCATGAACCCGATGGCGCCCCCGATGACCAGTGAGTACTTCCCCGAAGAGAAACGGGTGGTCAGTTCGATCCTCTTCAACGAGGCATACCAGGGTCCTCCTGCGTGCGTGCACGGCGGGTTCGTCGCGGCACTGCTGGACGAGGCTCTCGGTCGCACCCGTCACCTCACTGACCGCAACTGCGTGACGGGATCGCTGCTGGTGACCTATCGGCGACCGACGCCCGTGAACGTCCTGTTGACCGTCGACGCGCGGATAACGGGGATGCACGAACGCAAGATGATCGTGCGCGGGGAGATCCACGCGAACGGCGAGGTCACGGCCGTCGGGGAGGGGACGTTCGTGTTCCTCGAGACCGAAAAATTCAATGCACTCGTGACCGATGCCCGGAATGCGAGTAAGTAATTTGTGCTGACCGGCCCCGTGGGCCGGTGCAACCGAGGGGGACACCATGTCGAACGAGCTGATTCTTGATTCATTGCGCCGCAGGTTCCGCGCACTGTTCTCGCTCTACGAGGAGTGCATGGAGACGACCACCCTCGACCAGATCAACCACCACCTGGGCGAGAACGTGATGCCCATTGCCTTCTCGCTGTTCCACTACGTGAACATGCATGACGCGTCGTTCATGATGCTGTCCGGTCAGATGTTCATCGCGAACGACGAGTGGATGGAGCGGATCGCGCCGTCCATCCCGGACCACGGCAAGCACAAGACGCCCGGCGAGATGCACCTGCAGCAGATCGGCAACAAGGAGGCGTTCACCGAGTACATGAACCTCGTGTTCGGGCGCACCGAGGCGTGGCTCGCGGACCTCGACCCGGCAGAACTCGACCGCGTGCTGCTGACCAGGCCGTTCGGGCCGCAGGTGGCCAACACCTACTCGGCACGAGTCGCCGGTGAGGCAGGACTCACGGTCCTCGACGGTGTCGAATGCTGGCTGTACCAGCACGGCCTGCGCCACATGGGCGAAATCGAGCACGCCCGGGCGTTCGTGGGCCTCACGGGTTTCACCTCGTAGGTGCAACTCCGGCGGGGGTCGCCGGCACATCGCATGTGCAGTGGCGCTCACGGCAGGACTTGAACCTGCGACCCCTTGCTCCGGAGGCAAGTGCTCTATCCGCTGAGCTACGTGAGCGTGACGAGTCTTCGACGCGCTGTCCCCCGAGGCTAGCCCCCCCGGAAAGGAACGCTTCGGTGCAGGCCTTTGCGGGCAGAATGGGTGTCCCATGGCTGATCCGTTCCTCACCGTTGCCGCGCGCCTGGCGCCCGCCTTCGGCTCTCTCTCGGGCGGTCCGGTGGACCCCGTGGTGCGCCCCAGTGACAGGGCCGACGCGCAGGCGAACGGGGCGTTGGCGCTGGCCAAGACCGTCGGCGGCAGCCCCCGCGACGTCGCCCAACGGGTTCTTGATGCCGCCGGTGACCTGAGCGACATCCTCTCGTCGACAGAGATCGCCGGTCCGGGGTTCATCAATCTCGTCTTTGCGGATTCCTTCGTTGCCTCGGAACTCGCGAAGCTCTCCACCGACGAGCGACTCGGCGTGCGGAGTGCCCCGCAGCCGCGCAGGGTGGTGGTGGACTACTCGGCACCGAACGTCGCAAAGGAGATGCACGTCGGCCACCTGCGCAGCACGGTCATCGGCGACTCCATCGTGCGCCTCGTCCGGTTCGCCGGTCACACGGTGGTGCTCGAGAACCACATCGGCGACTGGGGAACACCCTTCGGCATGCTGATCGAGCACCTCATCGACCTCGGTGAGGAAGAGGCAGCGCACGAACTGGGCGTCGGCGACCTCGACGGCTTCTACAAGGAGGCCCGCCGCAAGTTCGAGGCGTCGGAGGAGTTCAAGACCCGGGCGCGCGAGCGCGTCGTCGCACTGCAGGGCGGCGATGCCGAGACGCTCCGGCTGTGGCGCACGCTGGTGACGCTCAGCACGAACTACTTCAACAAGGTGTACACGCAGCTCGGTGTCCTGCTGACCGACGACGACCTGATGGGGGAGAGCGCCTACAACGAACTTCTCGCTCCGGTGGTCGAACGGCTCCGCGATGCCGGGCTGCTGCAGATGGATGACGGCGCCGAGGTGGTCTTCCCCGAGGGGTTCACGAACCGAGACAACGAACCGCTGCCCATAATCGTGCGCAAGGGTGACGGGGGCTATGGGTACGCGGCCACCGACCTCGCAACCGTCATCGACCGTGTCGAGAACAAGGGGATCACGTCGATGCTGTACGTCGTCGGTGCACCCCAGGCCCAGCACCTGCAGATGGTGGAAGCCGTGTCGCGAATGGCAGGGTGGATCGGCGACGACGTCGAGTTCAACCATGTCGCGTTCGGCAGCGTCCTCGGTTCGGACCGCAAGATGTTGAAGAGCCGCAGCGGCGAGTCGATCAAACTCATCTCGTTGCTCGACGAGGCCGTCGAACGTGCGTCAACGGCCATCGCCGAGAAGAACCCCGACATGTCGGCCGACGAACGTGCCCGTGTCGCGAACATGGTGGGCATCGGTGCCATCAAGTACGCCGATCTCAGCGGTGACCGCATCAAGGACTACATCTTCGACTGGGAACGGATGCTCTCGTTCGACGGCAACACGGCGCCGTACCTGCAGTACGCGCACGCCCGCATCTGTTCGATCTTCCGTCGCGCCGGCATCGACCGCGCGTCGGTGCGCTCGGTGGCGCCGCGCCCGGACGACCCGCGCGAACGGGCACTCGCCATGCGTCTGCTCCGTTTCGACGGTGCGGTGTGGGACGCCCTCGACGGCTACCAGCCCCACAAGCTGTGCACGTACCTGTACGACCTGGCATCGGACTTCACCTCCTTCTACGAGCATTGTCCCGTGCTGAAGGCCGAGGACGAATCCGTCAGGGACTCACGGCTCCATCTCGCCGACATCACGGCGCGCGTCATGGCGCGCGGTCTCGGCCTTCTCGGCATCAGCGCGCCGGAGCAGATGTGAGCGCAGTCGAACGCCGGCTGCTCCCCGACACTGCCGAGGTCTCGGCGGACGGCGCACTCAGCATCGGCGGTGTGCGCGTGGCCGATCTCGCGGCCGAGTTCGGCACGCCCCTGTTCGTCTACGACGAGCAGCACCTCCGCAGCCGCTGCCGGCAGGCCATCACCGAGTTCGGTGCCGACGGAGTCGTGTACGCGACGAAGGCGTTCCTCTGCGGTGCGATGGCACGGCTCGCCCACGAGGAGGGTCTGTTGCTGGATGTCGCAACCGGCGGTGAGCTCTTCACCGCGTTGTCGGCGGGCGTGCCGGCGGGCCGTTGCGTGCTGCACGGCAACAACAAGTCAACGGACGAGCTGCGTCTCGCCGTCACGTCCGGCGTGAACCACATCATCGTCGACAGCTTCGACGAACTCGACCGCCTTGATGCGCTCCATGCGGACGGTCTGCCCGCGCCGCACGTGCAGCTGCGCATCACACCGGGCGTGCACGCCCACACGCACGAGTTCGTCTCCACCGGTCAGGACGACTCGAAGTTCGGGTTCAACCTCGCCAACGGTGACGCGATGCGGGCAATAGACCGCGCGAAGTCGTCACCGTCGGTCGTCCTCGTGGGCGTCCACTGTCACATCGGTTCGAACGTCCTCGACGCATCCCTCTTCGCGAAGGCAAGCGAGGTGATGGTCGACCTGTTCCGCGGTCTCGGCCTGCCCGAGCTCACCCTCGGTGGCGGGCTGGGCGTGGCGTACACGGCCGGTGACGACGCGCCGACCATGAGACAGTGGGCGGACGCGATACGCACCGCGACCGCGTCGTTGCCCGCCGGCACCAAGGTCCGTGTGGAGCCCGGTCGCAGCATCGTCGCCGCAGCCGGCATCACCGTGTACACGGTGGGCACCGTGAAGAAGATCGCGGGCGTCCGCGACTACATCGCAGTCGACGGCGGCATGAGCGACAACCCACGGCCCATGATGTACGGAAGCCCGTACGAGGCCTTCGACCCTTCGCGCACGTTCGCGCAGAGGACCGAGCATGCGCGCATCGTGGGCAAGCACTGCGAGAGCGGCGACATCGTGATCGACGACGCGGTGGTGCCGCCGAACGTGTCGGTGGGTGATCTCCTCGTCACGCCGGTCACCGGCGCCTACGGCTACTCGATGGCCAGCAACTACAACAAGGTGCCCCGGCCCGCGGTGGTGTTCGTGGCCGACGGTGCGGCTCGTCTGGTGGTCCGTCGCGAGACCTACGAGGACCTCGTTCGTTTCGACGTCTGAGGACGGCACACCCCCTGCGTAGCGTCCGGGTCGACGAGGAGGTTCGGATGCGCGAGATTGAGTTCTGCCCGGAGTGCGGTGCACCGGTGGTGGGGGACGGAACGGCCCAGATGTGCACGTCATGCGGTCTCATGTATCACGAGATGCAGGATCTGCTCGACGAAGACGACCTCATGGAGGACGACCTCCTCGATGATGAGGATTTCGACCCCGACGATGACATGGACCGGGACGATTGACCCTGAACCTCTGACGGCGCAAGGGTTTCTCGAAAGCCCCTTCCGTTGTCCACAGGCCCAGCCGTAGGCTGGAAACCCTATGGCGAACAACTCCCCGGACTCCAATGTCGTGCGTATCGGCGTGCTCGGATGCGGCAACGTCGGGTCAGCCTTCGTGCAGTTGGTGGAGCGCCAGGCGGACATCATCGAGGCCCGCACCGGGGTGCGCCTCAAGGTGGTCAAGGTGGCCGTTCGCAACGTCTCGAAGGACCGCGGTCTGAACTTCGCCGAGGGCGTCCTCGTGCGTGACGCCCACGCAGTCGTCGATGATGCGTCCGTCGACCTGGTCGTGGAACTCATCGGTGGCATCGAGCCGGCCAGGGAGTTGATCTCCACTGCTCTCGGCAAGGGCAAGCCGGTCGTCACGGGCAACAAGGAACTTCTGGCCAACGTCGGTCATGAACTGTGGGCACAGTCCGATTCCTCCGGTGCCGACCTGTTGTTCGAGGCAGCGGTTGCCGGCGGCATCCCGCTGATCCGTGCGCTCAGGGAGTCGCTGCGCGGCGAACCTGTCACCCGCGTGATGGGAATCGTGAACGGCACCACGAACTTCATCCTCACGAAGATGGCCGAGGAGGGCGCCGACTATTCGGTGGCACTCAGCGAGGCACAGCGGCTCGGCTTTGCCGAGCGTGACCCCACGGCGGACGTCGAGGGGTTCGATGCAGGCGCAAAGGCCGCGATCATCGCGAGCATCGCCTTCGGCACGAAGGTCGTCGCCGGCGACGTGTACCACGAGGGAATCAGCGGGATTTCCGCGGCCGACATCGCGATCGCGAAGCGGCTCGGGTACGTCGTGAAGCTGCTCGCCATCGCCGAACGCCAGGGGGACGCCGTCGCCGTGCGCGTGCACCCCGCAATGGTGCCGCTCACGCACCCCCTCGCCAGCGTGCGTGACAGCTACAACGCGGTCTTCGTCGAGGGTGACGCGGTCGGTTCCCTCATGTTCTACGGCCGCGGTGCGGGTGGTTTCCCCACCGCGTCCGCCGTCCTGGGTGACGTCATCGACGCGGCGGTCAACCTGCGCAAGGGAACGCACGGCACGATCGGTTCGTTCGGGCGTGCCACCGTGGTGCCCATCGACGAGACGAGCAGCCAGTACCTGGTGGGCCTCGACGTGCAGGACAAGCCGGGCGTTCTTCACGCCATCACGGGCGTGTTCGCGAAGCACGGGGTCAGCATCCGCGCGGCAGAGCAGGAGGGCATCGATTCCGATGCCCGTCTCGTGTTCATCACCCACGTCGCCCGCGAGGCGGACGTGCAGGCATGTCTGCGTGAGTTCCGTGACCTCGACGTCGTGCGACGCACCTCCGGCCTGCTCCGCGTCATCGGCGAGTAACCACCGATGAGGTACGTGTCCACGCGCGGCGCCGCGCCCGAACTGGGGTTCGCCGATGTCGTCCTGGAGGGGCTCGCCACCGACGGCGGACTGTACGTTCCCGTCTCGTGGCCGGCGCTCCCGACCGGGCTCTCACGCGGTTATGCGGACCTTGCCACCGACGTGATCATGCCGTACGTCGGCACCGACTTCGACCGTGACACGGTGTCGCGTCTCTGCAACGAGGCATACGCGACGTTCCGTCACCCGGATGTCGTTCCGCTCGTGGAGATCGAACCGAACCACCACCTGATGGAGCTCTTCCACGGACCGACACTCGCGTTCAAGGATGTCGCGTTGCAGTTGCTCGGGCGTCTCTTCGACACCATCCTCACCGCACGCAACGAACGCGTGATGATCGTCGGTGCGACGAGCGGCGACACGGGGAGCGCGGCCATCGACGGTGTGAGGAACTGCGCGAACGTCGACATCGTCATCCTGTACCCGAACGGCCGCGTGAGCGACGTGCAGCGCAAGCAGATGACAACCGTTGACTCACCGAACGTCCACACGGTGGCCGTTGACGGCACGTTCGACGACTGCCAGGACCTGGTGAAGGCCATGTTCAACGATGCTGCGTTCCGTGCCGAGCACAACCTGTCCGCGGTCAACAGCATCAACTGGGCGCGCGTCATGGCCCAGATCGTCTACTACGTGGCCGCCACGAACCACTTCGGGGGCCAGGTCGACGTGACGGTGCCCACCGGGAACTTCGGGAACGTGCTGAGCGGCTGGATTGCCCAGCAGATGGGCGCGCCCGTCGGGAAACTGGTGGTGGCGAGCAACGAGAACGACATCCTCACCCGGTTCTTCGAGTCGCATTCCATGAAGGCGACCGGCGTGCACCCCACCCTCAGCCCCAGCATGGACATCCAGGTGTCATCGAATTTCGAAAGACTGTTGTTCGAGATGAACGGCCGCGACGGTGCCATGACCCGCGAACAACTCTCTCGATTCCGCGACAAGGGGACCATGACGATCGAGGCGGACCAGTACGCCACGTGGATCGCGCCGACATTCCGCGCCGGACGGGCGAGCGACCATGACACTCTCGCAACGATTCGTTCGGTGTACGAGTCCACCGGCATGCAGATCGATCCGCACACGGCTGTCGGTGTCAAGGCTGCGCGCGAAAACTTGCGCGAGGGTGTCCCCATGGTCACCATGTCAACGGCCCACCCCGCGAAGTTCCCCGATGCGGTGGAACGCGCCACCGGGGTCCGCCCGCAACTGCCGGAACACCTGGCGGACCTGCTCACACGGCCCGAGCGCACCACCACACTGCCGAACGACCTCGCCGCGGTGCAGAAGTTCGTGGCGTCAGTCGCACGCTGACGGCGTCAGTCAGACGCACCGCCACCACCGCCGCCCATCATCCCGAGGACGCCACCGATGATGATCACCCAGCCGATGAGGACGATGGGGAAGACGACAGCGATTGCACACCACAGGATGATGGCGAGAATCCACCCGAGGCAGCCGCCCCCGAACCACGACGGCATCAGCCGTACCGTTCGTGGTGTCGTGGCTGGTGTTGGTGTGACTTGTCGCAGGCGATGACCACCCGTTCGTCGAACAGGGCCTCGACCGCCGCCTCGAAGCGTTCGAGCAGGACGTCCGCCAGAGGGCTGCGCAGGTCAATTGCCCGGAACCTGGCGAGGAGCCCGCGGTACCAGGCCTCCTGGCAGGAGTCGCCGGCATTGAAACCGGACCAGAAGGTCTCGATGGTCTGACCCTTCCCGGTCAGGTGGCGGCGAAGGTCGCGAGCTGTCTTCTCGCAGTTGTTGACCTTGTCGGCCAGTGCCACGAGAACGGAATCGTCAAGTGTGCCCTCTGTGGCGAACGTGTCGAGCTTGGCGAGGTAAGTCTGCTTCCGGTCCCACCATGTCCCGGAGCGGTCTGCGCCGCCGTTGTCGTCCGGTTCGCTGCAACTGCTGACGATGGCCGCGACGGCGGGGCTGACGCGGTCGGCAATCTCGTCAACCGTGCAGCCCTGGTCCTCGATGGCGTCGTGCAGAAGAGCCGCCGCTGTCTGGGTCTCGGTGCCGCCTGACTCGATCACGTTGGATGCGACGGCCAGAAGATGTCCCAGGTACGGCTCGCTGTCGGCCTTTCGCGCCTGGCCTGCGTGCTTCTCGATTGCCATTTCCATGGCCGTGCGGAACACCGGTCCCGCCACCCACGTGGGATTCTTCTCCGTCATCTGTCTCCTGTCCTGCAGGGACCGCCCCTGCAACCGAACTATGACAAATGGGTGTGCCCGTGTGAAGAGGTCCCGACCCCGGGGATCACAGGCCGCAGTTGGACGACATGAACGTCTTGAACCTTTGGGAGGCCGCGGCAATCGACTGGTCGGCGGCAATCGCGTTGAGGTCCTTTGCCACCTGTGGCACGGCCTTCATCTCCGAGAGGTTGTATTTGTACGTGGCGTAGATCCTGTCCATTGCCTTCATGCCGTCGAGCATGAGCTTCACGTCGCTCTTGACGTCAAGTGGAGCCTGGTCGAACAGCTTCTGGGAGGACTCCATGATGGTCTTCCACGCTGCTTCCATCTTGACCGGGTCACTCATGGCCATCGGATCGTTGCCGTGGGTGCTGTCACTGGCCTGGTCGAGCTCCTGTGCGACCAGGCAGAAGTCGGCGAAGTCGGGGTTGATCTTCTTTGTGGGAGCGCTCGTGTCGGACGAGGAGGACCCGCCACCGCACGCGGCAAGGGAGAGACAGGCAAGTGCGGCTAGCAGCGACTTCTTCATGCACCCCAACGGTACCAGCCGTCCCGGCGACCCGACCGTGCACGGTGACACACCCTTCGGGTACACATGACCATAAATCAGACGGAAGGAGTCGCATGGACGATTTTGAGATCAAAGAGATGAGCGAGGCCGCAGTCGCGGATCTGTTCGAGGAGGCACTGCGGGTGATCGAAGGGAGCACCCCCGAGCGCGCCGTCCAGATGCTGGAGGATGTGCTCGCTGCGCGGGCATCACGTCTCGCTGTGGATGACCCGGTGGTCGTCGAGATTCGCATGTACCTGGGCCGTGCGTTGCGACTGAGTGGCCTTGCCGAGCGCGCGGTGCCGATTCTCCGGGCAGCGTGGGCCGATGCCGTGCGCGCAACCGGGCCGCTGTCCCGCCTTTCGTTCTCCTGCTCCGGCAACCTCTGCCGGGCACTCGGGGAGATCGGTGAATTCGAGGAAGCGATCGACATTGCTCTGGACGCGTTCGAGAGCCGTCAGGCCGAGTTCGGGGAGCTCGACAACGGCACCCTCAATTCGCTCGGGCACATCGCCCATCTGCAGTACGAGGTGGGACTCGTGGAGGATGCCGTGGACACCATGTCGGAACTGCTGGCACGGCGCACCGAGGCATTCGGCGAGGATGACTCAAGGACGGAGTCCAGTCGGTACAACCTGGCGGTCATGACGGCGCGCTTGGAGAACGACGAGGAATGCATTGTCGGCGAGACACTCGACCACTTCACGGCAAAGTACGGGGCCGACAGCGCCGTCGTGGTGAACCTGCGTGCGCAGTTGGCCGCAATCCACGAGGACAACGGCCGTCTGGAGGAAGCTCTCGCTGAGTGGACTCATGTCGAGCAGAAGCGTGCGCAGACGCACGGTGAGGTGGCGCTCCCCACGCTGACGGCGACGGCACGGAAGCTCTCGATCATCCGGAAACTGGGCGACAACCGGGTCGATGCGCAACTGCAGGCCATCTGCCACACCGTGCAACGAATCGCGGGTCCCGACCACCCGCTGGCGCGGTGGTGCGCCGACATCGTGTCAAACGGTTGATGCGCACATCACATGGAGCTCCGGTGGGGTACGTCGGCGAGAACGTGTGGCCGGTCTGCCCCGATGAGGTCCGGGTGAGCGCCAAGCGACCGGAGCAGGTCCCAGACCTGGTCCCATCCACTGCTGGATGCGAATTGCTCCGCGTTCTCTACCACCGATGCCAGTGACCTGGCGAGGTACTGCTCGTCCGGGCTGAGCAGGGCGGAATAACGGCTGTCCAGCAGGAATGCCGCGCGATCGGATGACAACATCCCAATGAGGTCGATGAACCGTTCGAGGTCACGCACGGCGGTTTCGAACTGGGCGGTTGTTGCGTCCTCTTTCGTCCCGGAACTGATGGGCACGATGTCGAAGAGGCGGTTGACCAGGGGATCCGGCGAACTGTCGGTGAACAGGGTCAGAACCGTCCCGAGTTTGCGTCCGCCCGCCTCATCTGCACCGGACTGTGGCAGCGCGTCATTCACTTCCTGGACGATCTCCAGGAAGTCGGGGTCGGAGAGGCTGTACCCGACGAAGACGATGTGGCGGGTCAGCAGCATGGCCTGCAGGACCCCGAACAGCGCACGGCGAGAGGAAATGCTCGAGTCGTAATCCTCCCTGGTGAACACCATGGACGAGGGTTCCGAGACGCAGCCGTGGATCTTGAGCAGCCACCGGTCGATCAGGTGTTGCTCCTCGGTGGAGGGAAGGATCGTGATGCCCCGTTCCTTGCTGGAGGCTGCCTTCTCGAAGAGCTGTTCCACGTTCGTGGTGATGAACTCGTTGCAGGGGAGCGACGAGAGGAGCCCGTGCAGCAGGGAGTATTTCGGTGACGCGAGTGCCTCGTCGATCCGTGCGGCGAAGCCATCAGCCCCGAGCTCGTTCTTCAGCATCGAAGCCTTGGAGAGAACGTCTGCGGCGGCAAATTCAGTGTTTGCCGCAAGCAGTGTGCCCGTGGCCAGACCCCGGAGAAGTTCGGACCACATCGGCAGTCCGGCACCGCCACTCACGCCGGCCCCCATGAAGATGCACGCATTGCGCGCCTTGAAGTGGAGGGCCAGGTCGCGCGCACGCGCATGCAGGTCAAGGTTCGAATTGTCGAAGTGCCACTGTGCGCTCGTCACATACGAGTCCTGCTGACCGTCAAGGCGAAGGTACTGTGCCGCAGCCTCCGCTTTCTCTCCCCACGACGCAAGAACCACGTCGGCGGTGATTCTGCCGGCGTTGAGTTCCGTCTCGAGGGTCAAGATCAGGTGGTCAAGAATGCCGCCACGCACCTGCTTGCCACCGCCGTGGCCACTGCCGATCTGGTTGATCGCAAGCCGTGGACGGCGACCCTTGCCCGCAAAGCCCTCCGTGGCGAGCCGGATGAACTCGAGGACTGCACCGCTGTACACCTTTGGGTCCGCGGCGACATGACCGATGTTTGCAAGGTAGACGTCGCTGCCGTCGATTGTCCCGTACTTGATGACGCAGCCCAGTGTGTCCACGGGCCATGTGCATCCATTGAGGTACTGGTACCTCTTGTCGCCTACACGTTCACGCACCAGTCGATCGCTGGGGAAGATGTGTGCCCACGAATTCGTGATGTCGAAGTGCGAGTCCGTGGGCAGCAGCCACGCGTCGCATGCGATCTTTGTCAGGTCGCCGTCAATGACAAACAGATGTCCGCGTGTCTCCACAAGTGCCCCCTCGTCCGGATTCGCCACAGATTATGGCCCGGTCAGTGCACCCCCTGAATCAACGGGAAGCCCATTCCTTGATCGTCATGCGGTGCCATGCCGCGACGTCGTCGATGGAGTACCCGCCCCACTTGTACCCGCCGGCGATCGCGAAGATCGCGGGCGTGGAGCCGATGAAGTCGCGGACCAGTCGTTCGCGTACCTCCATGTCATCGACGGCCACGCCGTCGTTGATCGGGTCCATGCCCATGTTGGCGATGACGAAGTCGACGCCACGGAGGCCGGATGCGTACTCCAGGCCCTCGGTGATCCTCTCGAGGTAGTCGCGCGAGTGTGCCGGGATGCGCCGGTGGTCCCCCGTGGCGGGGAAACGGTCGTACGTGAACGAAGTGCTGACATCCACCTGCACGATCGCGGGGTTGTCCTTGATGATCGAGTACGTGCCGCCACCGCAGTGCGCGTCGACGTCGACGATGAGCACGCGACGTGCACCCAGCTCGAGCGCCGCACACGCGGCGATCGCCAGACCGTTGAAGGTGCAGAATCCCATGCCGCGGTCGGCACGCGCGTGGTGCAGTCCCGAGGAGAGACTTCCTGCGGTGCCGCCTGTCGAGAGTGCGTGGTGGGTGGCGGCGACGAGCCCCGAGGAGTGTGCGACGGTCATTGCGTGCAGGTTTGGGCACCACGTCAGTCCGTTGGTGATCGCGAGGTCGTGCGGTTCGCCGGTCCGCACGGCTTCCACGTACTCGCGAGTGTGGACGATGCGGATCAGCCTGTCCGCCTCGTCCGTGAATCCGGACGGGTCGGTCAGCAGTGCGCCGTCGATCGGATCTGCGGAGAAACTGTCTGCGATGACACCCGACTTGACGGTCGTTTCCGAGTTGTTCTCGACCTCGGTATAGGTTCTGTTGAAGTAGATGGGCAGTGACATGGCGTCTCCTTTGTCGTGGTGCGTGTCCAGGCCGTACTGACGGGGTACGCGCCCCGTCGTTAAGGGGATGACATGGCGACAGGGAAAAGGCCGGCCCGGGTTGACGAAGCGGTCGCCCGACCGTTGGTCGCGGCGGTCAGGGCCGAGGTCGGCCGGCGCGCCGCCCGCGGTGGCTTCGAGGCGCGCAATCGCGACGATCTCGTGCAGGTCGCGTCGGTGAAGGCACTTGCCTCGCTGCGCCGCCACCCCGATGCGAACGTCAATGCGGTCGCGCGCGTGGTCGTGGCGAACACCGTCGTTGACCTGTGGCGCACGAGGTTCCGCAGGGACGGTGACCTCGCAGCCGAGCTTCCGTTGGCGGCACCCGCCCATCTCCCGGCCGGACCGGGGGAATTCGTGCACGTGAAGCTCGGTGATGACACCGAGGCAGCGGTGTTGCGCAGGGAGGACGAGGTCCGCCGGAAGCGCTTTGCTGCCTACCTTGCCGAGAGTGCGTTCACCGAGCAGGAGGCGACGGCGCTCGCCCACACGTCGGCGAGGTTCTTCCGTCGGGAGGAGCACGAGCGCGCATTGCTGATCGTCCGTCTCCTCGTCGCCGCGCAACCGACGGCAGCTGACCGTGACCTCATCTACGACGCGTTCGTGATGGGAGACATGTCGTTGGCCGAGCTGGGCCGTCGCAACGGCCGGGTGAGTGCGGTGGCGGTCCACAACCGCCTCGGTCGTCACGTCGACGAACTCGGGTTCCTCGGCCGTCATTTCCGGAACATGGACACGGCAACTCTCGGGCACCTCTGCTCGCAGGTGGAGAACGACGACTCCCGTGTGCCTCTCGACCAGCTGGTGCAGTCGGCGGCGAACTACGCATCGATGCACGAGGTCATGTCGAACGAGCATGCCGAGGTCGCCGGCGACATCGCGAAGCACATGAAGTGGATCGGCCGGAACATGCCCGGTACGCGACGCAACATCGACAAGATCTGCCGCAGCCTCATCCGCGGGGCGGCGCAGTACGTGATCCTTCGTCACGACGCGAAGGACGACATGCTGCACGAGCGGGGCCTGTGGGACGACCGGCAGGTGGCCAGGACCGTCCGCATGTGCGTGCGCGACACGATGCCCGCGTCAAGGGATTAACGACCGCACGGTGCACTCCGTCAGTGCCTCGTGCCGGGCATTCCAGTCCGTCACGAAGCCCCGAGGAGGAGCACATGTCCAACCGCCCACTTTCTTCCGTCACGCGCCCGGTCCGGCCGGACAACCCGATGCGGTACTGGAGGACCCTCTGCTGGGTCACCGACCGCATCGCACTGTGCGGTGATCTCCCCACGAACAAGGATGCTGCACTCGCGCAGCTCGCTGTCTGGGAGGCCGAGGGAATCACGCACGAGATCGATCTCCGTGTCGAGGCGAACGACGACGAATTCGTGACGGCCAACTCGGCCATCGCGTACATCCACCACGGCGTCGACGACAACGGTGGCCGTCGGGACGACGCATGGTTCGACGCGGTCGTCGGTGACATCCTCGCGATCCTCGCGGCGGATCCCGGTGCGCGCATCGTCGTGCACTGTCATCTCGGCGTGAACCGCGCACCGTCGATAGTGTTCGCGGTGCTCCTCGCGCTCGGGTGGGAACCGCTCCCCGCACTTCGTCGCATCCGTGACGTGCGACCGATCGCGGGGATCATCTACGCGGTCGACGCGGTGGTCTGGCACGGTGTGACGAACGGGCTCGACCACGAGGAGATCGCGACGAACGTGTCGCGCGTCCACCGTTGGTTCGCACGGAACGAACTCGACCTGTCATGGGTCATCCGCACCCTGCACCGTCGTCACGCGTGATGCGCGCGGCGGTGCGGGCTGGGGGAATCCCCTGCCATGACGGGATTCGCCCGGCCGGTCGTTGCGAACGGGGGAGTGCGGGGCTATGGTGGGCATTGCTCGGTTCGCCGAGTTCTCCCCGGTCACAGTCGCTGACAACGCGTGACGGGTCGAGATTCACACGCCACACCGGCCACGGTCGATGTGCGCTCACCCTCACACACCCGCAGAAAACGGGTTGCTGGAAAGCAGGAACCATGGCCGCAGATGCCCTCGAAAAGTCCGCACTCGAAGCGAAGGACAAGGAACAGTTGACCGCCATCGCCGAGGCTCTCGGTGTCAAGGCGGGCGCCCGCGCCACGAAGGCCGTCCTCGTCGAGAAGATCCTCGAGAAGACCGGCGCCGCCGCGCAGCCGGCAAGGTCCGAGAAGCCCGAACCGAAGGCCGAGAAGGCCGACGACGCGGGTGACGACGCGCCTCAGGAGATGCCCGACCGCCAGAGCGGCCGCGGCAACCGTGGCGACCGCCCGGCGCGCAACAACGACGAGCCGAAGGTGTACCTCGGTGCTGACGGCGAACCGCTTGCCGAATGGGAGGTGGAACTCGCCAAGCACGAGGGCCGCATCGAAGAACTGACGGTTGCCGGCGAAGCAGGCGGTCAGTCACGTGGTGACAGGGGAGACCGCGGCGATCGTGGTGACCGCGGTGACCGCAACCAGAACCGACAGGGCGGCCAGGGTCAGCGACAGGGCGGCCAGAACCAGAAC
>JBEDDY010000227.1:0-2887 GCA_041176025.1 Actinomycetota bacterium
GGCGCCGTCATCCGCGACACCCGCAAGACCACCCCGATGCTGCGCAGGCTGGAAAAGTACGCCGTGCGCTGCGGCGGGGGACAGAACCACCGCATGAGCCTCAGCGACGCGGCCCTCGTGAAGGACAACCACATCGCCGCCGCAGGCGGTGTCGAGCAGGCGTTCGGACTGATCCGTGCGAACGCTGCGCACCTGCCGATTGAGATTGAGGTCGACACCATCGACCAGCTGCGCACGGCAATCAATGCTGGTGCCGACGTGGTGCTGCTCGACAACATGCCGCCCGCCGTCATGCGCGAGGCGGTGCAGGTTGTCGCCGCGCACAAGGCGTCAACGGGTCACGACGTGCTGCTGGAGGCCAGCGGTGGTCTCACTCTCGACAACGCGAAGGACGTCGCAGAGACCGGCGTTCATTTCATCAGCGTCGGTGGACTGACACACTCGTCGCCGATCCTCGACATCGGCCTCGACTTCGAGACCATCGCCTGAGTAGAACGGTATGCGGTCTTGAGATCCTTTCGTGGCGGTGTCGCCACTCATGCCCGCAGCCGGAACTTGACTCCCATGACCAACAGTTCCAGCACGGCCGAGAATGTCTTCTCATCGCCATATTCGGACAACTGCCCTGCATTCGCAGAACTCAAGGGCAACCGGCTGGCCGGAACAGTCGGCAGCGCCGTGGTCGGTTTCCCGGCGACAAAGCCGGCCCGACCGTAGACCAGGGCAAGGACTGACATCAGTCCGGTGACTGCATCATCACCATTCATTCCCGCCTCCGTGAAGATCTCCAGGTAGCTTTCGCCCAGTCTCATGGCGTTCAATCCCGGCACCGGGTGGTCAAAGAGAATCGGGACGGCCCACGGATGTGCTGACAGCACTCGTGAGTGCTCTTCGGCCAGCTGGTGGAGCCGAGAGTCCCAGGGCCCGGCAGACGGAACGACCACCCGTTCGAGGATGGTGTCGACGAGGGCGGCCATCAGATCCTCCCGCGTGGGGAAGTATCTGTAGAGCGACATCGGTGATGCGCCCATCTCGCTGGAGATCTCGCGAATCGTCAGCGGCCGGGCATCTCTGGCCACCACCTCTGCGGCGGCGACGATTTCCTCACGGCTCAATGACCCGCGCCTCCGTCGTTCGTTGCCACCGCTGTTTTTCATGACTTGCACAATAAGCCCCTTATAATGTACATTGTACGCTATGAAGAACACACGGCAGACCTATGTGCGATGGATGGTGTCAGTGCTCGGCTTTCCGTTTGGAGGCCTCGCCGCCATTTCAGTCGGGACGCTCCATGACGGATGGGGTCGAGCAGCAGTGATGGGGTTGATCGCAGGGATGGTTATCGGTGCTGCTCAATGGTGGGCCGCCCGTCCTGCACTCACGGTGTGGTGGATGCCTGCCACCTCCATTGGGTTGATGGTCGGTGCGGCTGTCGGGACGGCGATCACAGGTGCTGCCCACGATTCTGTGTCACTCGTTGCGTACGGGGTGAGCACTGGCGTCTCGGTCGGTGCGGCACAGGCGATGACGGTCGGTGCGCGGGTGATTCCCCCGTGGACATTGTCGATGGCACTTTCGTGGGCGGCCGCGTGGGTCATCACGTCAGCCGTGATCGTGGACATCGACCGCGGGTACGTGGTCTTCGGCATGTCTGGTGCCTTGATTGCGACCGCATTCTGCGGAGTCGTGTTCGTTCGCACTCTCGTGCCTGCATCCAGAGAAGGGGTTGCACAATCATGACGGTCATCACTGCGGTCTCGTTGATTCTTCTGCCCGTTGCCTTCAATGTGTTTTTCGGGGTACTCGCGGCAATCTTTGACTATCCCGACATTCTCCGCCAGCCAACCGGTGAGGTCCTGGAGCGGTTCAGGGAAGGTGGTACCCGGCTCATTCTGGTGTGGTGGGGATTCGCTGTGACTGCAGTCCTCTTCGGACCGGTCAGCGTTCTCGTTGCACTGCAGTTGGATGCATCAGAGGGGGTCACGGCACTTTCCGTTGTTCTCGGGGCGTTGGCGGCGACCGTGCAATTCCTCGGGTTGATGCGTTGGCCGTTCCTCGTCCCGGAGCTTGCGCGCAGGCATCTGGTCGGTGGAGCTACCGAGCAGTTGATGATTGATGTCGTGTTTCAATCCTTCAACAGGTTTCTCGGAGTTGCTGTCGGTGAGCACCTTGGGTACATGTTCACCGGCCTTTGGACGGTCTCAGTCGCTATCGGCTGGCACGGTGTCGGCGCCGGCACCCCCTGGATGTCCGTTGCGGGCATTGTGATCGGAGTCGCTCTTGTCGGATGCTCATTCGAATTCGTGGGTTCGCACGAGGAGAAGGGATGGCCCGTTGCGGCCCGTGTCACGCCGATTGCATACGTCGCTTGGTCATTGTGGCTCGTGGTTCTCGGAGTATTGATTCTGCTCAGGTGAGCCATGCGGCTTCGAGCTCGCCCATCGATGTCGAGGCTGGGGCACTCGTCATCGGCCACAGTTCCTCGCTGATGCGGCGGAAGTTCCCCGCGCAGCCCAGTTGGCCGAGGATCGCGTAGAGACCCAGGTTGATCCGCTGGATGAACACGAAACTGCGCGGCACCGTGGCGTACTGGGCGATCGGCGATGTGCGGTCGAACGTGTGCCGCACGATCGACGTGGCGTACGCCGAGTCCCAGGTGACGACGCGTGACTCCCGCACCGGCTCGTAGAAGTGGGCGAAGTAGTCGCCGGCATCCTCCGTGCTGACGGGGGCGTCCTTCTGCAGCATGCCTGCGTCCTCGATGATGCATCGATAGCCGGCCATGTCGCCGTCGAGCACTGCCGCCTTCACCATGGACTGGAACATCAGCATCTCGTCGGTGGTGAAGTGCTTGATCAGCCCGAAGTCGAGGAACGTGACGCGGCCG
>JBEDDY010000228.1:0-2746 GCA_041176025.1 Actinomycetota bacterium
CTCCATGGCGGCGGTACGCGCCATCGAACGCTCCTCGTCATCAGTGGCAGGCGGCAGGTCGGCGGAATGCCGCCTGACCCGGTCATCTGCAAGTGCCGATGCGATGGCGCGACTGAGGTGGCGTTGCATCTCACGAGCTTCCATGTCAGTCCGCCCGCGGGACGATCGCCAGATGGATTGTCCCGGCATCGGCCATGTCACGCGCCGCGGTCTCGCTGGTGACCAGGGTGACTACTGCACCAAGGGTCCCATTCGTGACCTCTCGAACGGCCATGACCGTGGCCGTGTCCGGCAACATCCGGGTGGTTCCCTCGGCTGACGAGTGGGGAGTCAGGATGACCACCACCGAATCACCACTCGTCAACTCGGGTGGATAACTGCCTTGATCAAGGAGTGCCGCGGCGAGAGCCCGTCCGCGGGGCAACTGAGTCTCGGACACCGTCGGCTCCGTGACGCTCGAAATTGACGCCACCACTGGGGTCTGCTGACCACGTCCCACGAACAGCAGCACAACAAAGGCGCCAAGGAGGAGAAGAACCAAGGCAAGAATCATCTCCCTGGAGAAAATCCGAGATCCGGGCGATTCCCTTCTTGATCGTGAGGTGGTGCCGGCAGAACCCGGACGGAGCGCAGCCAATCTGTCAATCGGCGAGTCCGGAATCGTTCCCCATCGGTCGTCCATGTTGTTTCCCTCCGCGAATTGGCCGAATGTGTGGCGCGGGAAATTACGGAAGGCACTCAGGAATTACCAGTCACCCCTTCTGGCTCTTTGATCTCATCCACACCGAAGAACATGTGATTCCCGTAGCCTTTCCACCATGAGCCAGCCGCCCGCAGTGTTGCCTGCCGCCAATGACCCGTGCTGGTGCGGGTCCGGTCGCAAGTACAAGCGCTGCCACAAGGGAACCGAGGGTCGCATCCAGCCGGGTGTCATCAGCCCCATGCGCCATGTTCCCGACCACATCGCGAAGCCCCCGTACGCGGACACCGGTGTGGTGCCCCGCTACAGCGAGGACCGGGTGAAGTCTCCCGAGGTCATCGAGCGCATGCGCATCGCAGGAGAGAAGGCCGCCGAGATCCTTCGGCGTGCCGGCGAGATCGTGAAGCCGGGCATGACCACCGACGAGATCGACATCTTCGTGCACGACCTCACCATCGAGATGGGTGGCTACCCCAGCCCGCTGAACTACCACGGCTACCCGAAGAGCGTCTGCACCAGCGTGAACGAAGTCATCTGCCACGGCATCCCGGACTCACGCGTTCTTGAGGACGGTGACATCATCAACCTGGACGTCACCATCTACATCAACGGCGTGCACGGTGACACGAATGCCACGTTCTGCGTCGGCAACGTCAGCGACGAGGACAAGAAGCTCATCCGCGTGACGGAGGAGTGCATGTGGCACGGCATCGAAGCCGTGAAGCCCGGCGTGATGATCAACGAGATCGGTCGTGCCATCGAGGTGCACGCGAAGCAGCACAAGATGGGCGTTGTCCGCGCGTTCATCGGCCACGGCATCGGCGAGAACTTCCACACCGACATCCAGGTTCTGCACTACTACGACCCGAGAAACACGATGATCATCCGCGAAGGCATGACATTCACCATCGAGCCGATGATCACGCTGGGCGGTGGATGGCAGCACACCATGTGGGACGACGACTGGACAGCGGTCACCAAGGACGGCAGCCGCACCGCGCAGTTCGAGCACACCATCCTCGTCACCGCAGACGGCGTTGACATCCTCACCGGCGGGCCGGGTTCGGTCTCCCCCTCTGCGCCTTGGCGGCGCTGAGGCCCAACACCTAGCGTTCCTGTTGTGATCGACCCCACCGATTCCGACCGTTACCTGTCCTTCGACAGGGCCGAGTGGTCGGACCTGCGCGCCGCAACACCCTTGACCATCCGCGAGAAGGACCTGGAGGCCCTGCGCGGCATCAACGACAAGATCGACCTGGACGAGGTCAGCGCGGTCATTCTGCCGCTGACCCGCCTGCTCAACCTCTACGTCAGCGCGACGCAGAACCTGCACAAGGTGTCGGCAACGTTCCTCGGCGCCATGTCACCGAAGGTGCCGTACGTGATCGGCATCGCGGGATCGGTTGCGGTCGGCAAGAGCACGTTCGCACGAATCCTCCAGACGCTCCTCGCCCGCTGGCCGGAACACCCGAAGGTGGACCTGATCACCACCGACGGGTTCCTCTTCCCGAACTCGGTGCTGGCGGACCGGGGCATCATGAACCGCAAGGGCTTCCCGGAGTCATACGACACGAAGGCACTTCTGCAGTTCATGCGCGACCTGAAAGGCGGCGCCCCCGAGGTGAAGGCGCCCGTCTACAGTCACGTGGTCTACGACATCGTCGACGGTGATGCGGTCACGGTACGCCAACCCGACATCCTCATCCTCGAGGGGCTGAACGTCCTGCAGGTCGGCAGCGAGTCCAACGAGTTCGTGAGCGATTACTTCGACTTCTCCATCTACATCGATGCTGCCGAGAGCGACATCGAGCAGTGGTACATCGAACGCTTCCAAACCCTGCGCGAGACCATCTTCCGTGACCCGGACAGCTTCTTCCAGATGTACGCCCACCTGTCCGAGCAGGAGGCGATGGACACCGCCCGGGCAATCTGGCGCGAGATCAACGGCAAGAACCTGGTGGAGAACATCGAACCCACCAAGTCACGTGCCTCGCTGATCCTTGAGAAGGGTCACGACCACCGCGTGACCAACGTGCAACTCCGCCG
>JBEDDY010000229.1:0-3111 GCA_041176025.1 Actinomycetota bacterium
GACGAATGCGAGGTACGGAGCCAGCTTGAAGACGAAGCGGTCCGCCTTCTCCGGGATCAGGTCCTCCTTCATGAACAGCTTGGTCCCGTCGGCGAGCGTCTGCAGCAGACCCCACGGACCGGCCTTGTTCGGGCCGATGCGGTTCTGCATTCCGGCGATGACCTTGCGCTCGAACCACACCATCAACATCGTCGCGACAAGCCCGACCACGAAGACGAGCAGGACCTTGATGAGGACGATGACCAACGGCGTCCACAGGATCTTCCCGTCGAGCAACGGGTCGATGGCGAGGATCGCGTCCATCAGATGTTCTCGATTCTCACGTCGGTCACGGCATCGCCGTGGCGCACCAGTTCGCGTGCGTCGGCACCCGGCTGGTTGAACGGGACGAGTGCCGTGCCTCGCGGCACGGCAACCGATGCGACGACCGGCAGCACGACGGACGAGTTCTGGTTCGACACGCGCACGTTGCTGCCCTCTACGGCACCGATGCGCTCGAGGTCGAGCGGGTTCACCTGCACGGACGCACCGGGCGCGAGCTGCGACATCGACGGGCTGTTGGCGGTGCCTGCCGCACGGTCGTACAGCTTGCGCGACAGGACCAGGCGGAAGTCGTAGGAACTGCGCGGTGCGGCGACGGGCGCGGCGAACGTGGCGCGCGCCGCGGGCGCGGAGACGACGATGCCGTTCTTCCTCACGTCCACGGAGGTCGCAACGGCCCCGAACGAGGGGACCGACCTCGACATCAACTTCTGCACCTCGGTGATGTTCGCGACACCGGAGTCGTGACCGAGCATGAACAGCAGTTCGGCCGCGATCATCCAGTCGGCGCGCGACGTGCCGCGCGGGGTGATCTTCTGCACGACGTTCGTGACACGGCCCTCGAGATTGGTCGTGGTGCCCTCCTTCTCGCCGTACGCGGCGGCGGGCAGGACGACGTCGGCGTGGGCGGAACTGGCGGACATGAACGTGTCGACGGACACGACGAAACGCGCACCGGCGAGGCCACGGCGTGCGAGGTCCGCGTCAGCCACGTCGCTGAGCGGGTCCGCACCGAGCAGAACGAGGCACTCGACCTTGCCGGTGGCGGCAGCCTCGAGGATCGCGGCGGCGTCCCTGCCGTCCGTGGGCGCGAGACCGACCGACAGCGCACCGCGCACGTTTCCGCGGCGCAGTGCGGGAAGGACCTTCGCCGCGGGCACCGACGCGATGACAGCCTCGACGGCGGCCATGGTGAACGATGCAGACTCGGCGAGGTTCGCACGACCCGCGACGACTGTGACGTCGCCGGAGGCGATCTGCGCCGCAACCGTTGCATCAGCGAGCACGTTGCGGACCGCGTCTGCCTGCATGCCCGGTTCGCACTTCACGGACCGCCATGCGTACTTCGTGAACCCCGTGTCGTGTGACGCGATCTCGATGACCTTCACACCGTGCTTGGTGACGGCGTCGCGGAGCCTCACGTAGAGGACCGGCAGTTCCTCCTTCACGTCCGGCGCGAGCAAGACGACCGTCCTCGAGTTGCAGGTGGAGTCGATGGTGGCCTGCGGGAAACCGAGGATCGACGCGGGAAGACCGTCATCGAGCTGGGCATCACGCATCGTGCTGCCCACCGCATCAGCGAGGCGCGCCCACATGAACGCATCCTCGTTGGTGCCGCGTGCACCGCCGAGAACGGCGACGGAACCTCCGGCGTTGCGCATCGCACGCGCCACCGCGTCGAGCGCGGCCGACCACGATGTGGCGGCGAGCGTTCCGTTTGCCTTCATCATCGGGGTGGCGAGACGGTTCTCGGAGTTGACCGACTGGAAGTTGAAGCGGCCGCGGTCGCACAGCCATCCCCAGTTCACGGGGTCGCTGTCGACGCCCTGGTAACGGACGAGTTCGTCACGGCTCGACTGGACCACGGTGCGGCATCCGACGCTGCAGGTGGTACAGGTGCTCTCGCGCTGCTCGAGATCCCACGGACGGGCCTTGAACCGGTACGGCTCCGCGGTGAGCGCACCCACCGGGCAGATCTGCACCGTGTTGCCGGAGAAGTACGAGGCGAACGGCTCGTCGGGGAAGGTCATGACCTGGGTGTTGTTGCCGCGCTGGGTGAACGAGATCAACGGGTCGCCGGCAACCTCGCGCGCGAACCGCGTGCACCGGTCGCACAGGATGCAACGCTCGCGGTCTAGGAAGACGAGGTCGCTGATCGCGATCGGCTTCTCGTAGTGGCGCTTCTCCTCGACGAAACGGCTCTCGCCCGGACCGTGGCTGAACGCCTGGTCCTGCAACGGGCACTCGCCGCCCTTGTCGCACACCGGGCAGTCGAGCGGGTGGTTCGCGAGAAGAAGCTCGATCATGCCCTCCTGCGCACGCTTCACCTGTTCGGTCTCGGTGCGCACGACCTGGCCGTCGGCCACCGGCGTCATGCAGGAGACGACCATCATCGGACCGCGCGGTCCCTCGACCTCCACCATGCACTGGCGGCACATGCCGACCGGGCTCATGCGTGGGTGGTAACAGAAGCGCGGGATGAACTCACCCTCGCGGTCCGCTGCGTTGATGATCAACTCGCCCTTGCGCGCGGCGACGGTACGCCCGTTGATCGTGATGCTGACGGCGTTCGGGTCCACCGGGACCTCGGGGGTCTCGTCGGCGTTCGTTTCGGTGGTGCTCACTGTGCGGCTCCGACTGCGGTGACGGGGATGTGCGTGCGCTTCGTGACGCGTGCCTCGAACTCCTCGCGGAAAAGGACGAGTGCCGAGTTGACCGGAGCGTATGCCGAGGGCCCGACGAAGCAGATGGTGTTCATGCGGTACGGGAACGGGACGGCACTGATTCCGAGTCGTTCACTGGACGCGTGCGGGAAGGAGCCGGGACAGATGGACTCGCCCACCTCGAACAACTGGTCGAGATCGGCGTCGGTGCCCTTGCCGTCGACGATGCGGCTGAGAATGCGCTCGAGCCACGTCCCGCCCTCGCGGCACGGCGTGCACTTGCCGCACGACTCGTGCGCGTAGAAGCGCGTCAGCGTGAGTGCAGCCTTCGGGATGTCGGTCGTGTCGTCCATGACCATGATCGCGCCGGACCCGAGCATCGAACCTGCGGGACCCACCTGACTGG
>JBEDDY010000230.1:0-3125 GCA_041176025.1 Actinomycetota bacterium
CGGCACTTCGTCCTGCATCGACCAAGCTCGCGACGACAAGTTGGGGCGTAATCCGAAGCCGAGGCACCTCTGAACCCTTGCTATTAGAGGGATAGAGGATCTCCATCACGTCACGGTCACCGGCCGAGCCGGGGACCGTGACGCCCAGGTGGCATCAGTCGTGCGTGCGGCGCAACTGACCCGGCGGTCAGTCCATCGACGCGTCGACGACGAACGGCATCTCGATCTCGGCGATGTTCGTGACGTCAGGTGTGTACGCACCACGGACGAAGAAGACGACCTTGTAGTCACCGTCCGGGAGATCGGGAGTCGGCTTTGCGTTCTTCGAGAACGACTCGGGCAGGTCGACCGGACCGGTGTCCTCGTTCGTCCAGACGTAATGGCTGTTGGTGACGTCGTACAGGCCGACCCAGTAGCCAGCCGCGTCCGAGGCGGGCGTGGACGCGGACCAGCCGAACTGGAACTTCACGGTCCCGTCCGCAGGGTTGCCGAGCAAACGAACGTACGCACCGTCGTCCTCCGTCACGGACGGAACGGCCGCATGCGTCGCGGCCTGACCGGCAATCGTTGCTCCCGCGACAATCGCCGCAGCAACTGCCCCGCGGAGTGTGTGTCTGATGATTCCCATGGGCTGAACTCCCTTGTGATGCAGGCGACCGATTTCGCCCTGCACCAAGCGTGAACCGACGCCAAGAAGGACACAAGGCACAGGAGTCACTTGCACGGACATGTCGTCCACGAATGACTCAGGTGTGGACCTGCTCGTCGAGGTCGTGCAGTTTCTTGCCCGCCATCTCGACGATCGACCACCAGTCGTCCTCGCTCATGAGCGTGCCGGTCCCCGTCGGCGAGGCGTCACCGAGCTGCAGGACCATGACGATCGACCCGAACCGCGCGATGGTCGTGCGCGAGATCCACTCCATCTTGTCCTTCTGTGTTCCCTCCGGTGGCGTGGTGGTCTGTGACCAACTGATGGACTCGTCGCCGATGTCGCGGTCCTCGACGATGGCCGTCGACGTCACCGCACCCGATTCGTCCGTCGTCGTCGTGCCGTCGCAGATCCGCACCGCCTCCTTCGCGTCCGCGTAGTAGTTCTCGGAGTCGTCGTTCGCCCAGGCCTGCAGCCTCATCAGGCGGGAGACCGACGTCTCGTCGAGCTCCTGCATCTCGACATCGGCACCCGAGTCACCCGCGAGCTCCAGGAGGTTCCCCGTCACCATCTCCGCCTGGGGGCACCAGACCGAGGGGTCGATGGACGGGTTCTCGGGGCCCCGGGTGTCGAAGGCCTGGCGCTGTGTCTCCCGCCAGTCACCCGGCATGTCAGTGATCGTGGGCAGCGCGTCCGAGATCATTGCCGGGGTCGGCATCTGGCCCTCGGCGGACCGGGTGCACCCGACCACGGCGAACGAGACGACAAGGGCGACAACTGCGTGTTTCTTCATCGGGACATGAAACCGAGGCAGGCACGCGGCACCGTGCGACGTCCGTACCGATTCCAAACGGGTCAGGGTGACGAAAAATGCCTTCCTACTGGTAGGTCGGCACCCCTTCGACTGGTTTAGCGTGTGTGCATGAGCACGGAGTCCGCACCCATCATCGAGCCGCGCGCCCAGTCACTGAACGCAGTGCGCGACATCATCCCCGACTCCTGCTACGAACGTCCCACCGCACCGGCCGTGCGCGCGCTCGTCCGCGCGTGGCTCGTGTACGCAGTCACCATCGCCGCACTTGCGATGGCTCAGTCATGGTGGGCTGTCATCCTCCTGTGGGTCGCCGCCGGTCTTGCCGTGTCGGGGCTCTTCGTCCTCGGGCACGACGCATCGCACGGCGCGCTCACGTCGTCGCGCAAGGCGAACAGGATCCTCGCCCAGGTGTGCATGGGCCCGAGCATCCACGTCGAGTCGGCGTGGGACCTCGGCCACAACCGCATCCACCACGGTTTCACCACGCGCCAGGGATTCGACTTCGTGTGGCACCCCGCCACCGTCGAGGAGTACCGCAACCTCGGCCGCATCGCACGCCTGCAGCACCGCATCGAATGGTCGGCGTTCGGCTCCGGTCTGTACTACCTGCGCACCGTGTGGTGGCAAAAGATGTGGCGCTTCAACGGCCAGAGCAAGAACCGCGACCAGATCATCCGCGACAAGACCACTCTCGGGGGTTCGCTTGGTGTCATCATCGCCGCGCTCGCGGTGATCGGCGCGGTGAACGGCGGCATCCTCGGTGCGGTGTGGCTGCCCGTGAAGCTGGTCGTCGTCCCGTTCCTGCTGTTCGTGCACATCATCGGCTGGACGGTGTACGTGCACCATGTCGACCCGTCGATCCGCTGGTGGACGAAGAAGGAATGGACCCAGTACAAGGGCCAGATGGAATCGACCACCGTGCTCGAGTTCCCGCGGATCATCAACTTCCTGTGGTTCCACAACATCTTCGTGCATGTCCCCCACCACGTGGACATCCGCATCCCGTTCCACCAGCTGCCCGCGGCGGCACGCGCCATCGAGGCCGCGTACCCGGACACCGTGCGCCGCTCGCGCATGTCGGCGCGCCGCTACTTCCAGGCTGCCCGCACGTGCAAGCTGTACGACTTCGAGGCAGCCACGTGGCTGCCCTACTCCAGCGCGCTGGCGAAGTAACCGACTCTGCCCACCGGGGAGCACCGGCGAACCCTGTCCCGCATTCAGGATCTCCCGGGGTTGGGCCGCATCAGGGCCTCGAACGCCTCGTCTGCCGAGCGAGCACCCAACGTCTGGCGCAGGAGCAGGAGGCCGTCCACCTGTGCCATCGCTGACAGCGCTTCGGCGCGGCGCCGGGACGCAGCCACGGCCATCCTGGGTTCCAGCCACGCGGCCCACTCCCGGAGTATCGATCCGCACAGCTCCACGTACGGTTCCACACGCGCGTTCGACAGTCCGACCAACTCGAAGAAGAGCCGGAACACCGGGTCGTTGCGTTTCCTCGCGAACACCGGCCACGACACCTCCACGGCCTGGCGGCCTGTCAGCGGCGCATCACCCATGGCAGAACCGAGAACCCCGAAGAGTCCCTGTGCAAGTTCACCAACGACCGCACTGATCAGGCCGGTCTTCGTCGGGAAGTAATACACCACCATCTCGGAACCAGCG
>JBEDDY010000231.1:0-4003 GCA_041176025.1 Actinomycetota bacterium
AGCGGCTCGAACCAGTACTTCATGGTCTCGATGAGGTCGGTGCGGTTCGCGTGCCACCCGGCCTTCGTGTCGGCGAGCCACTGCGCGTAGTCAGCCTGGTACGTGCGCAGGTACTCGAGCTTGTTGTCGAAGATCCGCGAGACGCCGTCGCCGGGCAACGGTTGCTCGACGGTGACCACGCCGGGCCCGCCGTGCGGGTCGGCAACGACCGTGAACGACGTGCCGGGGATGGTGGTGGCAACGTTGTGGCGGCCGAGCGCACCGAGACGCGTGATGAACTCGCGCTGGTCGGGGAAGATGCTGGTTTCGTCGCCCGTGATCATGTTGAGCCCGAAGAGTTCCTCATCGAGGAAGCACGGCGGGCCGGCGGAAGGAACGACGGTCGTGGCATCGACGCGTTCCACGTAGCGGATGGCGCGCGCGAACTGGCTCTCCACCTTGTCGCGGCACAACTGCTTCTTCGTGTCCGCGTCCATGTCGTAGACCATCGGGTACCAGATGGCGCCGCTGTACTGCAGCCAGTGCAGGTCCACCGGGCCGTGCGCACGCAGTGCATCGAGGTCGTTCGTGCGGCAGTCGTTCTGGTTGACGAGCCGTGACGCGCCGTCGCTGACCACCAGCGCGCTGTCGCCGCCGGGGCCGTCGGTGATCGACGTCTCCACGTGAACGGCCACGCGAACGCCGTCGGCGATCTCCACTTCCTGCGCGTTCTGCGTGCGGACGAACTTGCGGAAGCCGATCTTCGAGAAGTTGCGCTCCAGTTCGCGGGTGGCGAACCCGGGCAGGATGACGGTGGTGTCCTTGTTCATGCGCTCCGTCAGGAACGGGATGTCGAAGTGGTCACCGTGCAGGTGCGACACGTAGAGGAAGTCCGGGTTGCAGACGTCGTGCATGATGTCGTCGGGCAGGCGGTCGTTGCGCGGGAACACGAACCACGACGCGAAGAACGCAGGCTCGAACCACGGATCGCAGACGATCGTGATGCCGCGCGTGCGGATCAGGATGCCGGCGTGGCCGATGGAGATTGCCTGCATGTCGGGGGACGGCCGCGTGGGGGCGGCTTACTTCTTCGGTGGGTCGATGGACTGCTTGCCGGCGGTGGCCACGTGCTCGGTCCACTCCGTGCCGTTCCAGTAACGCATCTCGAAACGGCCCGACGGGTCCTTGTACCAGTTGGCGGGAACCGATGGGACGGCGCCACCCGTCTGTGCCGGTGACTGGGTCTGCGCAGCAGCAAAGCCCGCGGACGACGGTGCCGTTGTTGCTGTCTGCCACGGGGAGTCCGACGCCGGCGCGGGTGCCTTCTCTGCGGCCGGTGAGCCGGCTGACGCACTGGCTGTCGGCCACGGGGCGGTGGCGACCTGGCCGTGGTGACGCACGAACGCATGCACCCAGTGCTCGCCGTCGTGCACGATCTGGACCACTTCCCAGCCGGCCTGCGAGCGGCGGGACAGTTCATTGGCCAGTTCCTTGGGGTTCTTCATGGACTCCGAGACGACGTCGTATGTGTACATGACCAAACCCTAGTTCCGCTCGCCGTCGTGTTCACCTGCAGGGTCCTCCGTGCGCACCAGCCTGTCGACGTCGATGCCCGCGGACGGACCGTCGTAGACGAGGCGCCCGTCACGCAGGGCGACGATCCGGCTGACGGTGTGGACGAAGGACAGCTCGTGCGTGGCGACCACGACGGTCGCGCCGTCATCGGATGCCTGGGCGAGCAGTTCCAGCAGCGCCTCCTTGCCGGCGGAGTCGAGACCGACGAACGGCTCGTCCACGATGAGAACCTCGAACGGGCGGATGAAGCCGAGAGCGAGGGCGGCCTTCTGCTTCAGGCCGCGACTGAAACGGTTCGGCATGTCGTCGGCCCTGTCGTACAGACCGAGGTGACCGAGCAGGTCCGCGGCCTGCTGTTCCCACTGGGCGTTGCCGTGCAGCCGTGCGACGTACTCGAGGTGCTCCCACAGCGTGAGGTCGTCGTAGAACGTCGGCTGGTCCGCGACGTAGCTGACGGTGGCGCGGGCACCGATGGAGCCGGTTGCGTGACCGCAGATCGTGCTTGTGCCTTCCGTTGCGTCAAGGAGGCCGGTGACGATGCGGATCATGGTGGTCTTGCCACTGCCGTTGTGTCCGATCAACGCGACGCGCTCACCGTGCTCGATGCGCAGGTCGACCGGTTCGAGTGCGGGCGCATCGCCGTAGTTCTTCGCGATCCCGACGATGTCGAGCGCACCCGGCGGCAACGGTGCGGGCTGTTCGGGTTCCGCTGTGCGCGGTCGCGGTGTGCGGGGTGTGCGGGCCATGGGTCAGACCTTCTGTGTGGACGTCGGAGCGGATGATGCGATCTGCGGGTTGGCGAAGTTGCGGAAGGCGGCGCGGATGTTCTCGCGCTGGCGCACCCAGCCGGCCGTGAGGAAACAGACGAGGCCGACGCCGAGTGCCGTGCGCACGAGAGCGGCGGGGATGTTGTCGCCGTTCTCGCTGGCTCTCACCAGTGCAACGGAAGGTGTGCTGCCGATGATGGCGACGACCGGCGGCCACGCCGCACGGACGACTGTGGTCATGCCACTCACCTCCGGCGGCATGTACAGACCCGAGTTCGACTCGCTCAACGGGTCGGGTGCGCCCTTCACGGCGTTGATGACCGCGCCTGCGACTCCCGCGAGAGCGGCCGGGATGCCGATGAGCACTCCCGCGACGATCGTCATTCCGTGCGGTTCCATCACGTAGGCAGCGGCGACGCCGACCACGACGAACGGGATGGTGGTGAGCGCCGGCACCAGCAGGTGCTGGGTGAGAAGGAGACCGCGCTCGACGGGAAGTGCATCCGTGCGGTCCGGCTGGTCGACTTCCTGGCTGAGCGGTTCGATCACGTCGAGACCCAGCAGGAAGAGCGCGAGGCCGCTGACCACGAGCGCCGGGGTGGTGCCGCGCCACACCGCGACGAGACAGACCGCGGACGTGACGGCGAGCAGCACCATGCGGGCAAGCCTGCGCGCGGGGAAGTGGGCAAGGCTGCGCAGGCACCGCGTGACGACGATGTTGCGCCGCAGCGCCGGGGGGACCGTGAACCAGGGCGTCTGGCGCATGTGTTCCTGGCTGAGCTGGCGGCGCAGCAGCACGACCGTGCGGATGTCCTGCAGGGTGACCGCGAACTTCAGCTGTGACACGAGCGCACTGCGCCGGGCAAGCGCCTCGATGCTGAGGTGACCGGCGCGCCACACGGCGACCATCGCGAGCAGGACGAGTGCGGCAATCGCGATGAGGTTCGAGACCTGTGAGATGACGAGCATGAAGTCGCCGAACTCGTTGAACGGCGCCCAGGGGTGTGCCCCGAGGAATACGGAGGCTGCGTGCCACGCGACGATTGCCGTTGCCGTGACGGTCACGATGCGGCGGTCGATGCGCAGCGAGTGCACCAGCAGTGCGGCGACCACGAACGACGCACCGATCAGTGACCCGGCGACGGCACCGCAGATGATCCACTGGTTCGGACCGTGACCCCATTCCTCCGGCACGCGCTTCGAGAGGACGAGGCCCGTGACGCCGCCTGCGAGTGTTCCCGCGAAGGCGAGGGTGCGCAGGCGCTGGACCGCGGGATGCCGCAGCACGGCTGCTCGGTTCACGGGCGCGAGAAGGACGTGGCGCACCTCGGCCTCCTCCACGCTCAGGGGGCCACCGTTGGCACCGCTGCGCATGCCGAGGAACCACACCACAGACATGAGGAAGCCGACGACGCGGGGACCGTCATGAATGAGTGTGTCGAACTGGCCCGGTGTGAAGTGGGCGTCCGTGACGAGGGAGGAGAGCCAGAGGAGGAGGAACCCGCCGATGAGCGCCGTGATGTACACGCGGTAGAGCAACTCGAACCATTCCATGTCGGCAACCCGCCGCCGGCGACGGTCGGTGCGCATCTGCTTCAGTGCGTCAATGCCGACTGATGTAGCGGGTGTCACGGCAATAATCCTGCCAGCACGGGGGCGGTTCGGCACAGTGCGTGAGGGAC
>JBEDDY010000232.1:0-3927 GCA_041176025.1 Actinomycetota bacterium
AGCGACGCCACGCGCCGCATCCTCGTGGCCAACAGCGACGGCGTGTTCGCGTCCGACGAGCAGGTCCGTTCGCTCGCGGTGGTCTCGGTCGTCGCCGAGAACGACGAGGGCCAGCTGCTGACCGGGTATGACTCGATGGGCTACACCATCGGCTTCGAGTTGTTCGACGACGGCGCAGTCGAGGAACTTGCGCGGCGCGCGGCCAAGCAGGCCGTCACCAAGCTGAAGGCACGTCCCGCCCCGAGCGGCGCGATGCCGGTCGTCATCAAGCAGGGCTCGGGCGGCGTGCTGTTCCACGAGGCATGCGGCCACGGTCTCGAGGCCGACCTGGTCTCGAAGGGTGCGTCGGTGTACGCCGGTCGCCGGGGCGATCTCGTTGCGTCGCCGCTCGTCACGCTGATCGACGACGGCACGATGACGCGTGAGTGGGGCGCCATCGGCATCGATGACGAGGGCCACGCCAGCCAGCGCAACGTGCTGATCGAGAACGGCGTTCTCACCGATTACATGTGGGACCACATCCGTTCCGTGAAGGAGGGTCGTGCACCCAGCGGCAACGGGCGTCGCCAGAGCTACGAGCACCTGCCGATGGTCCGCATGACCAACACGTTCGTGCTGAACGGCACCGACGAGCCCGATGACATCGTGCGCGCCACCGAGAGCGGCGTGTACGTCGCGAAGCTCGGCGGCGGAAGCGTGAACACCGCAACCGGTGACTTCGTGTTCGGCATGACCGAGGCATACCTCATCGAGAACGGCGAGATCACGGAGCCCCTGCGCGAGGGCAACCTCATCGGGAACGGCCCGCAGGTTCTGGCCGACATCGACATGCTCGGCAACGACTTCGCGATGGGCAACCCCGGCACGTGCGGCAAGGACGGCCAGGGCGTGCCCGTGGGCGACGGCCAGCCGACCCTGCGCGTGAAGACCATGACCATCGGCGGGACGGCCGCCTGACCATGAGCGCAACGAAGCACACCGTGGACGACCTGCAGGCGATCGCCGACCGCATCGTCTCCGAGGCCAGGGGCGACGAGCAGATCGAGGTGCACGTCTCCCGCTCGAACGACACCGACATCCGCGTGTACCAGGGCGAGCTCGAGCACTTCGTCTCGTCGCAGAGCGCGGGCGTCAGCGTGCGCGTCATCAAGGACGGAAAGACCGGCACGTCGCACGCCGGAACGCTGGATGAATCCGCACTGCGCGAAGTCCTCGCCGAGGCGCGCGAGAACGCGACGTTCGCCGGCTTCGACGAGTGGGCAGGTCTTGCCGAGCCGGACGGCGTCCCGGTGGTGCCGCAGGAACTGTGGGACGACGTTCTCGCTGCGTACCCCACGCAGAAGAAGGTCGACATCGCCATGGAGCTCGAGCGACTTGCGGTCGGTGCCGACAAGCGACTGCGCATCGACTCGGCGAACTACGCCGACGGCGCCGGCGAGGACGCGTTCGCGAGCACGAAGGGCATCCGCGGTTCGTACCGCTCGAACAACTGCTACGCCTCCGTCGAGGTGCTGGCAGACGACAACAGCGAGACGCAGACGGGCTGGTCCTACGCGCTCGGCAAGAACCCCGACCAGTTCGACCTTCGTGACGCCGGCACGAAAGCCGCACAGCGCGCGACTCGCCTGCTCGGTGCGGTGAAGCCGCCCAGCAAGCGCACCACGGTGGTGCTCGACCCCATGGTGACGGCGCAGTTCCTCGGCATCATCGGCAGCACCCTGAACGGCGAGAGCGTTGTCAAGGGCCGTTCGATGTTCGCGAACCGCCTGGGCGAAACGGTGGCATCACCGTTGATCACGCTCATCGACGATCCCACCGACTCGCGCGCGTACACGGCGTCGGAAATGGACAGTGACGGCCTCGCCGCACGCCGAAACGTTCTGATCGAGGGTGGGCAGCTGAAGATGTTCGTGCACTCGTCGTACTCCGCGCGCCGAGCCGGCACGAAGAGCACCGGCAACGCGGTCGGTGCGGGGGCGGGTTGCCTGGCGCTGCAGTTGGTGCCGGGCACGAAGTCACAGGCGGAGCTCATCGCCGGCATCGACGACGGCGTGCTGATCGACAGTGTGCAGGGCCTGCACAGTGGCGTGAACCCCATCTCGGGCGACTTCTCGACGGGTGCGTCGGGTCTGATCATCCGCAACGGACAGACCGCCGAGCCCGTGCGTGAGTTCACCATCGCCTCCACGTTGCAGCGGATGCTGCAGGACGTGCTGGCCGTCGGCAACGACATCGACTGGCTGCCCATGCGCGCGGCCGGACTCAGCCTGGTGATCAGCGACATCACCATGTCCGGCGCGTAGGACCGAACGGGGACAGGGCACACGTGGGCACGCCGCAGCCGGCAGCAATCGAGAGGCACCCGCACCTCGCCGATGCGAAGCGTGACGGTTTCGTGCGTGTCGACCTGCACACCCACACCATGTTCAGTGGTGATTCCACGACGACGCTGGATGAGATCGTGGAGTCAGTCGTCGAGAGCGGCATCGACGTGCTGTGCGTGACCGACCACAACGCGCTCGAGGGCGCGGTGCGCCTGCAGAGGATGCTCGAGGACGCCGGCGTGTGCCGCGTGGTGGTGGGAGAGGAAGTGAAGACCCACACGGGCGAGATCATCGGGCTGTTCCTGACGGAGCGCATCCCGTTCGGCGAGACTGCGGTGAAGACGTGCGAGCTGATCCGCCAGCAGGGCGGTCTCGTCTACGTGCCGCACCCGTTCGACCCGATGCGCCGCAACATCACCGAGAACTCGCTCAACGACATCACGGAGCGCGGTCTCGTCGACGCGATCGAGGTGCACAACTCGAAGACGTCGCTGCAGTCGCTGAACGCGAAGGCGAAGCAGTACGCGGCGCACCGCGGCATAGCCATGGGGTCGGGCAGCGACGCGCACGTGCCCCACGCGCTCGGAAGTGCGTACGTGGAGATGCCTGACTTCGACGGCCCGCAGGACTTTCTCGCGAAACTGCGCGAGGGCCGCATCGTGGGACACCACTGGGACAAGGCGCGCCCGTGGACGCCGCGCATCGTTCCGAGCGTCTCGAACGACTCCATCGCCCCCAGTTGAGTTCCGCGTAATGGTGAACGGTGCGACGCCGGCCGAGGTGACGATCGACGAGTCGGTGGTGCGAGAGTTGCTGCGCGCGCAGTGCCCCGGGCTTGCGGACCGCGCGCTCGCGCCGTTCAACAACGGGTGGGACAACGACATCTGGGCACTCGGCGACGACCTGCTGGTGCGTCTACCACGCCGCGAGGTTGCCGCACAGCTGGTGGTGAACGAACAGCGAGTGCTGCCCGTGCTGGCACCCCGGCTCTCGCTGGCCGTCCCGGTGCCTGTGCACGCCGGAGTCCCGCACGGCGGCTACCCGTGGCACTGGTCCGTGGTGCCGAGGTTCGCCGGCACCCGTGCGGCGGATTCCGCACTCGTCGACCCCGAGGCCGACGCGGTCCGCCTGGCGCGGTTCCTGCGCGGGTTGCATACGACCGCACCGGGTGACTCCCCGACGAACGTGTTCCGCGGGGGCGGCATCGCCGGCCGCAACGACACGTTCGAGGAGGTGTCGGCGCAGTGGTCGACCGCAACAGGAAACTCGCCGGATGCGGCGCAGCAGCTCTGGCGCACGGCGCTCGATGGCCCCGCGTGGGGGAGCGACCCCGTGTGGCTGCACGGTGATCTCCACTCGGCGAACATCATCGTGGACGGCGGTCGCATCAGCGCGGTCATCGACTGGGGTGACGTGTGCAGTGGTGACCCCGCATGCGACCTGGCCGTCGCGTGGATGCTGTTCGATGCCGACGCCCGTGACGTGTTCTTCGGCGCATACGGCGAGGGTGCACCGGGCCTGTGGTCGCGCGCACGCGCGTGGGCGCTGCTGTTCGGGCTCGTCTACTGGCGTGCGTCCGAGGGTGACCCGTTGATGGACGTGA
>JBEDDY010000233.1:0-3530 GCA_041176025.1 Actinomycetota bacterium
CAGCGTCCCGACCTGCTGATGTTCGGCGCGCTCTTCCACGACATCGGCAAGGGTTATCCCGGCGACCACACCGACGTGGGGGTGGAGATGTTCGCCACCATCGGGCCGCGCATGGGCCTGCCCGAGGCCGACGTGGCCACCGTGTCGTCACTCATCGAGCACCACCTGTTGCTCGCCGACACCGCGACGCGCCGAGACCTCAGTGACGACGCCACCATCACGATGGTCGCGGAGCGGCTGGGATCGGTCCTCGTGCTCGATCTCCTCCATGCACTGACAGAGGCGGACTCTCTCGCGACAGGGCCGTCGGCTTGGAGCGACTGGAAGGCAGAACTGATCGTCATCCTCGTCGAGCGCGTGCGCCACGTGCTCGGTGGCGGCGACATGAACGAGGTGATGTGGCGGCTCTTCCCCGATGCCGACGTCCTCGGGTTGATGGCCGCGGGGAGGATCGCGATCACGACCGAACCCGACAGGGTCACGGTGGTCAGCCCCGACATGCCGGGAACGTTCAGCCGTGTCGCCGGGGTGATGGCCCTGCACAACCTCGACGTGCTGGGCGCAGAGGCACACTCCGACGAGCAGGGGATGGCGGCGTCGCAGTTCCGGGTCTCGTCGTCCTACGGCGGCGAGATCGAGTGGGGCCCGGTGGTCGCGAACCTGGAGAAGGCACTGGGCGGACGTCTTGCGATCGGGTCCCGTCTGTCCGAGCGCGCGGCCACGGCCCGGCCCCGCCGCGCCGTCGCCGCCGCCGCGCCCGCGGCACCGTCCGTGCGCTTCGACGACCACGCGTCCTCGAACGCCACGTTCCTCGAGGTGCGCGCACCCGACAGGGTGGGTGTGCTCCACCGGATCACGAAGGCGATGGCCGACGTCGGCCTCGACATCCGCCATGCGCGGGTGCTCACGCTCGGCAACGAGGTGGTCGACTCGTTCTACGTCTGCGAGAACGGCGGCGGCAAGGTGACGGACCCGTCCCATCGCGCGGAGATCACGAGGGCAATCCTCCATTCCCTGGAGGCGAACTAAGGTGCGGGCGTGTCCGACGCACGGCCTGCCGATTTCACCCGCGACCTGATCCGATGGAGCGAGACGCTCGCCGCGATCGCCCGCACGGGCATGGGCTTCACCCAGAGCCTCTACGAGAAGGAGCGCTACGAGGAGGTGCTGAAGGTCGCCGCGGACATCAAGGCCGCCATTGACGAGTCGCTCGAGGTGCGCCGCGAGCAGGACCACTTCGTGCAGGAGTGGATGGAGTCGATCGGCGAGGGTGTGCCGGGGTACGTCACGCCGAAGGTTGCCATCGGCTGCATCGTCGGCAACGACGACGGCGAGATCCTGCTCGTGCAGCGCAAGGACAGCGGTGTGTGGCTCTACCCCACGGGCTGGGCGGACGTCGGTTACTCACCGGCCGAGGTCGCGATGAAGGAGGTGGAGGAGGAGACGGGCATCCTGGCCGAGCCGCTCCAGCTGCTCGGTGTCGTCGACGGGATGCGCATGGGCTTCTCGCGTTTCGGCATGTACATGCTGCTCTTCCACATGAAGGCAGTCGGTGGCGCGCTGCAGGGCCACCCGCTCGAGACAGGTGACGTCGGCTGGTTCTCCGCTGACGCGCTGCCCACGCCCACGGCGGGTGCGCAGTGGTGGGGCGAGATGGCCTTCGCCGCGATCAACGGCGACCGGGGGGCTGCCACGTTCGACGCACCACGCGGCGCGACGTGGCGCGGCGGTCACGACGCCGGCTGAGCCGGCCCGGCTAGTTGCCTTCCTGGTCCCTCAGGAACTGCTCGACTTCGTCCACGAGGATGCTGCCGCTGTCATCGTCGTCGTCGGCGTCCTCCTCGAACTCGAACTCCAGTTGGTTGGCGCCACCGAACGACTCCTCGCCCATCTCCTCGAGCCTGCGGACGTACTCGGCGAGGTCCTCGTCGTCGTCGACCATCTCCTGGATCTGCTCGTCGTACTCGACGACGTCATTGTGCAGGGCACCGAGGGGCGGGGGCGTGCCGATGATCTCGCCGGCGCGCTGGATGAGGGCGTTCGCGGCCTTCGGCGAGGGGATCTGCGAGGCGTACGCGGGGACTGTGGCCCACAGGGACAACGACGGGATGGATGACTGGATGCAGGCATCGTTCAGCACACCGATGATCCCCGTGGGGCCCTCGTACTGGGGGCGCTGCAGGTCGAAACGCTCGATCATGGTCTCGTCGGAACTGGTTCCCATGACCCGGGTCGTGCGGCTGTGCGCAACGTCGGCAATGAGCGCACCGAGGGTGACCATCATCGACGCGTCGTACTGGGCCGCCACGCTGATGACCTGCTCGGTGAACAGGCGCCACCGAAGGCTGGGCTCCGGCCCGAGAACGAGGATGACGTCGGACCCCGGCGTGCTCGCGTGCCACATCGACACCTTTGGCCACACGATGTCACGCTGGTTGGTGCCGCGAAGACGGACCGACGGCCTGATGGTGGCGAAGTCAGTGAAGTCCTCCGGGTCGATCTCTGCGAGGGGGCGCGCCTGCCATGCATCGATGAGCGTGCGCACTGCCATGCTCGCGCCGTCCGCGGCGTCGTTCCAGCCCTGGAAGGCGGCGATGATGACGGGACGGCGCAGTGCCGGCCGCGAGAGCCATTCGACGTGGTCGTTGGTCGTCATCGGCTCCCAAACTACCGCCGAAACCGCCCCGCGGACGCAGTGCCGTTCCCGCATGTTCCCACTGTGTGGAGAGCCGATCGGCGCGTGTGGCAAGGTGTTCGGGTGGCCATGGAGATCGAGAGAGCAACGGAGGCAAACGACGAACTGGTGACTGCGTTCGCGGGTCTGATCCCGCAGTTGTCCTCGTCCAATCCGCCGCCCGGCCGCGAACAACTGGCCGGGATCATCGCGTCTGACGCGTGCGCACTGTTCATCGCACGTGTCGACGGACGTGTCGTCGGTGCGCTCACGCTCGCCACGTTCCCCATCCCCACGGGTGTCCGTGCGTGGATCGAGGACGTCGTCGTCGACGGAGGCGCCCGGGGGCACGGTGTGGGCGAGGCGCTCAGCCGTGCCGCGATCGATGAGGCGCGCGCACGCGGCGCGGTGACCGTGGACCTTACGTCCCGGCCCAGCCGTGAGGCGGCGAACAGGCTGTACCAACGCATCGGCTTCGTGCGCCGTGACACCAACGTCTACCGGTTCGACCTGTGACGCAGACATTCGGGATGGTGCCCGTCGGCCTGGTCGTGTCCACCCGGGACATGCCCGAGGACGACGGGTGGGACGCAGAGACCGCAAGGATCGAGCTGCTGGAGCCGTTCGACGGTTCGGCACTGCAGGGACTCGACGGGTTCAGCCACTGCCTGGTCGTCTACGTCTTCGACCGGGCCTCGTGGGACGGGTCCAGGATGACCCGACGGCCGCGTGGCAACCCGGACTGGCCGGAGACCGGCATCTTCGCCCAGCGCGCGAAGGACCGTCCGAACAGGATCGGTGTGACGGTGTGCCGTGTCATCGCCGTGGAGGGACGCGTCCTCCGCGTGTCGGGTCT
>JBEDDY010000234.1:0-3188 GCA_041176025.1 Actinomycetota bacterium
CACGCCACCATCGCTCCACATGGGGACATGACCCCGCGTTCCAAGGCCCCCGTGTTCGACGTCCACCGACCGTTCGGTTCGTTGTGCCGCGGTGTCGAAGGTGACGTGCTCGATGTCCTGATCACAGCGCACCTGTCCGAGACCGGTTCCACCATCGCGGCTCGCTCGGGGCGTTCGAAGAGCGAGGTCTGGAGGGCATTGCGTCACCTTGAGGCCGTCGGTGTGGTTCACACCCAACGCGACGAGGGAGGCACTTGGCACTCTCTCCGGGCGGACTCTCCTCTGACGGAGGCACTGAAGCGCTTCATGGAGATCCGATGGGACGTCACCGCGTTCGTCAAACAACGCACCGAGACATGGGACCCTCGTCCTCTGTCGGTCACCCTTGGCACCACGGAGTGGGCGAGGCGCTTCGGTGTCGGAACGGTGATCGTCATCGTGATCCCCTCTTCGGACCACGTTCATCCCGGTGCGAGCAAACTGGGACGACTGCTGCGCGACAGGCTCGGCCCATCAGTCCATGTCATCACGGCGACAGCCGGAGAGATCGCTGGTGTGCTGCGTGACGCCGGAATCGACCCATCCGACCCATGGGACAGGCCCACAACCATCGCCGGGCTCCCGTTGAGTCAATTGACCCAGACGGTTCCCGGCCTCATTGGCGGAACAGGAGGGATTTGAACCCCCGGGCCTTGTGGGCCGTCCGCTTTCAAGGCGGGTGCATTAGTCCGCTCTGCCACTGTTCCGTCCGACACGCTATCGGCGCGGCGGCGTGGTGATGCCCTAGCGGCGCACCTGGGCGCGCAACGACGTCACCCAGTCATCAGCTGACTGCCAACGGGCATCGGCGTGCTCCCGGGCCGTGTGGGCGTGCTCCCCCGCTGCCGGGTACGAACCGAGGAACTTCACGTCCCCCTGCTTCGCACGCAGTTCGCGCAGTGCGTCGGCAACGAGTTCGTCGTCCACGTGACCGTCCGCGTAGATGATGAAGCAGTAGTCACCGAGACCACCGGCCTTCGTCGGACGCGAGGACAACAACGACAGGTTGATGCGTCGTGCGGCGAATTCCTGCAGGATCGAGATCAACGACCCGGGTTCGTCAGCGCGCTGGAACACCACGATCCCCGTCTTGTCGTGACCGGTCGCGGCAGGAACCCCGTCACGAGCGACGAGGATGAACCGCGTCTGGTTGCCGGCGTGGTCGGCGATGTTCTGTGCAAGAACCGACAGCCCGTAGAGCGCGGCGGCGTTCGCGGGTGCCAACGCGGCGACACCCACCGAACCGGAAGCAATCTTCTCGCCCACCAGTCGTGCGGCGTCTGCTGTGCTGTTCGCGGCCAGCACCTCCGCCGAGCCCACGTTGTTGCGCAACCATGCCGCGCACTGCGCGGTCGCCACGGGGATGGAGTACACCTCGGAGACCGACCCGAGCGACGCACCGTCCGCACCCAGCAGGCAGTGCTCGATGTCCAGCACCACCTCGCGCTGGATCAGGAGTTCGTAGTCGAAGATCAGCGCGTCCTGCGTGAAGTTCACGGTGCCCTCGATCGAGTTCTCGATGGGCACGAAGCCGGCATCCACCGCCCCCGATGCGACGGCGTCGAGGACATCGGGGACCGTGCGGTACGGCACGAGCTCGGCAGACGCGAGGTCTGCCTGGGTCAACAGGGCCTGTTCGGTGAACGTCCCGAACGGTCCGAAGAACCCGATGCGCTGGGGTGCTGTAGCCACGGTGGGCAAGGCTACGCCCTGCCCCGTGCCGGATCCCGCCTGATTCGCTAGACCGGGCTCACCTTCTGCAGGAAGGCCGTGATGCGGGCCTCCAGTTCGGACACCTCCGCCTCACCACTGAACCTGTCCATCACCGAGCCGTCGGGAGCGACCAGCACCATCGTCGGGAAACTCATCCCGCCGTACGCGGCGAAAATCCTGCCGTCCTGCGAGTCTGCCGCAACCTCCCACTTCCACTTCATCTCCTCCAGCCACACGGACGGCGGCCAGTTCGGTTGGTCGTCGCGCGAACCGGTGGCCACGCCCACCACGCGGAGCTCGGCAGGGATTCCTCCCTGCGCATCGAGCTCCAGGATGCGCGGCACCTCGCGGTTGCAGTGCGGGCACCAGTGCGCGAGGAACACCACCATGGTGGGGCGCTTCACGGATGCAATGCGCAACGACACGGGACCGCCGTCGAAATTGCGGGCCCTGATCTCGGGCACCTTCATGCCGATTGCCGGGTCGGTGCCCGACTCCGGCTGTGCAGGCAAAGCATCACCGATGATCTCTGCGTCCTGGAACTCTCCGGCCCCGTTCGGAACGGAACCCGTGCCACCGGATGTCGGGGAATCACCACCGGACACGACGGCGAACCCGCCGGCCAGCAGGACAACGACCGCGATCGCGATGAACACGATTCTCTGCGTGCGTGCCTTCGCCTCGTTCGCCTTGTTGGTCTTGCGTGACTGTGCCATCTCAGCCTCCTTGTGTTGTGTGTGCGGCACCGGAATCCTCCGGTGAACGCAGTACGACGAGCATCACTGCCGTGACCGCCGCGAATGCGACCCAGGCCATTCCCGACAACGTGAGGAAACCGAACTCACGGAACCACACGGTGGTGCACGGCACGTCGAGGCTGCACACGCTGGTCTCGAGCTGTGGGTACCACTCGAGCACGTAATGGTACGTGGAAACGAGCATGCCCAGCACCGACAGCGTCAACACGTACGGTGCCAGCGTGCGCACCTTCGGTGCCGACTCACGCCTGACGACGGCGACCAGGGAGACGATTGCGATTGGGTACATGCAGACCCTCTGGTACCAGCACAGCTTGCACGGTGCGTAGTTCGCCGCCTCGCTGAAATAGAGGCTCCCCACCATTGCGGTGCCGGCCAGCAACAGCGAGAACCTCATCGCGTTCTCGCGGACCACCACCAGAAGGGACGACCCGAAACCACTGCCGGATGCGACAGTGACTCCCACGATGAGCACGGCCAGTCCTGCAGTTGCACCCAACGCAAGCAATGCGCTGAACATCTGCACGGCCTCTGTGTTCATGCTTCCATTCTGCCCCCGGTGCGTGTGTTTGCCCCTTCCCGCGCGGGCCGCACGCACTGTGGCGAACCGCCCCGTTGCTGGCAGGATTGATACCTGTCTCTTATACACATCTCCGAGCCCACGAGACTTCGATCCAT
>JBEDDY010000235.1:0-7906 GCA_041176025.1 Actinomycetota bacterium
TCACCGCACCGCCGTTGTCGGTGCGCGGCCTGCGCGACCAGTTGCTGATGTTCCGCCACGAGACCCGCAGTTCCCCTCAGTCCCGCGATGCCGCGCGGTACCTGTTGCTCGAACCACCGCTCGACGCAGCGGCACGCGTCCCGTACATGCTGATTGCCGGCGCCGCCATCGCCACTCTCCCGGCGTGGGCGCGGACGGAACTGCGGATCCCGTACCTGCCGCTCGCCGACGAACTCTTCACGAAGCCCGTCGGCGGTCTCGTTGCGCGCACGATCAGGTGGGCGACGTCGATCGACGCGCCGTTCGCACCTACGGGTGCACAATCTTCCTGAGCGGCGTCGCGAGATCGCCGTTGCGGCCCACCTCGATGTTCTCGAGACCGAGCCACTCCGCCATCAACGACAACTCGTCCGCGAGTTCCGCAGCGACGTGCAGCGTGTCGGTCCCGGCCTCACTGAACGCACCCGGCACCATCAGCACACCGCGATGACGGTCGGCCTTCAGGTCGACGCGCGCCACGAGCCGGTCGTCCAGCAGGAACGGCAGCACGTAGTACCCGTACCTGCGCTTCGCGGCCGGCGTGTAGATCTCGATGCGGTAGTGGAAATCGAACAGACGCTCGTTGCGCGGCCTGCACCACACCATGGAGTCGAACGGCGACAGCAACGCACGGGCGGACACCGTGCGCGGTCGCTTCGCCTCCGGGTGCAGGTACGCGTTCTCCTTCCATCCCTCGACAGCCACTTCGAGGAGCGATCCTTCATCGACGAGAGACTGCAGTGCGGGCTTCAGCACCGTCGGTCTCTCGTTGTGGTAGTCCGCGAGGTCGGTGAGCGTCGCCACACCGTGCGAGCGCGCGGCGAGCATCAGCAACTGACGTCGGGTCTCCTCAGGTGACGGTGCCTTCATCTTCAGCACCTGTGCGGGGATCGCGTGGTGCAACGCCATGTACACGCGTGCGAAGTCGTTGCTGCGCCGGCGTGCCGTCACCTGGCCCGTCCAGAACAGATACTCGAGGATTGCCTTGCCCTGGTCCCAGTCCCACCACTGCCCCTTCGGTCCGGTGCGCGTGCGCACGTCGCCGGCAACAATCCCCTCCGGCGTTGACTCGATGCGCGAGAGAATCTCGGCGACGAGTCCCGGGTTCTTCTTCGCCGCGTTCGCCACGCCGGACCACACGTTGTCACCGCTCATGCGGGCGCGTTCCATCCGCACCCGGCTGAGCGGGTGGTGGCTCATCGGAAGGTGCGACGCGGCGTGACACCAGTACTCGTACAGCTCGCCGCGTTCGGTCGCCTCGGGGATGAGGGTGCGCGGGTGGTTGCCGAGACGCGAGAACAACGGCAGTTCCTGGCTGCGCACCAGCACGTTGACGGAGTCGATCTGGATGACCCCGACGGTGTCGAGAACACGCCTCAGGTGACGCGCGTCGACACGACCCGTGGGACGCGGCGTCGCTAGTCCCTGTGCGGCAACCGCGATGCGGCGTGCCGATGCGAGCGATATCTCAGTCGGCAACGGTGATGGTGACCGAGTTGATCACCACGTCGGTGACCGGGCGGTCACCACGGGCGGTCGGCACCTTCTGCATCGCGTCGACGACCTCGAGGCCCTTCACGACCTGGCCGAAGTGGTTGTACTGCGGCGGCAGGCCGACACCGCTCGGGCCGCTGATCAGGAAGAACTGCGAACCGTTCGTGTTGGGGCCGGCGTTCGCCATGGCCAACGAACCGATCTGGTAGCGCGTCTTCACGGGCTCGTCGTCGAAGCGGTAGCCGGGCCCACCGGTGCCGGTGCCGCCCGGGTCGCCGCCCTGGCACACGAAGCCGTTGATGATGCGGTGGAAGATGATGCCGTCGTAGTAGTGGTACCCGGCGAGGAACACGAAGTTGTTCACGGTGTTCGGCGCGTTCACCGCATCGAGTGCGATGACCATCTGGCCCATGGAGGTGTCCATGGTGGCGGTGTAACGCTTGGTCGGGTCGATGCCGAACTCCGGCGTGTCATTGAACTTCTGGGTCTTCGGAGCGGATCCGTCGAGTGCGGGGAAGGGATAAGCCATGCGAGAACGCTACAAGACGTGACCTACGATGGGCCCCGTGAGCGACACCACCGGCAGCCAGACGAACGGAACCGCGATCGACCTCGACCGCATCGAACAGGACCTTGCCGACGTCGACATCGCGCTCGGTCGTCTGGAAGACGGCACCTACTGGACCTGCGAGGTCACAGGTGCGGAGATCCCGGCCGAGAAACTGGCCGAGAACCCCACACTTCGCCGCGCCGTCTAACGCCGGTCTTGAAGTTTGGCCAGAAGCCTGAGGATCTCGAGGTACAGCCACACCAGGGTGACCGTGATCCCGAGTGCACCGAACCACTCCATGTGGGCCGGCATCTTCTCGCGCTCGATTCGCTCGATCGTGTCGAAGTCGATCACCAGGTTCATGGCGGCGAGCCCGGCCACGAACAGACTGAACACGATGCCGAGACCGGAGCTGTCGTTGATGAACGACGGCATCGACCCGAAGATCCCGATGACGAAGGACACCAGGTAGAAGGCCATCAGGCCCATCATGGCCCCCATGACGATCCGCTTGAACCTGTCGGTCGCACGGATCACGCCGGTGCGGTACATCAGCAGCATCACCACGAACACGCCGAGCGTGGCACCGACGGCCTGCAGGACGATGCCGTTGTAGGCGGTCTCGAATGCACGGCTGATGGCACCCACGACGGCACCCTGCGCAATCGCGTAGATCGGCGCCGCGATGCGGGCCAGGTGCGGTTTCATCGTGGCAACGAGCACCGAGACGAGGCCCACGACGACTCCGCCGATCAACCAGCCGGTGGGCAGTTTCACCGTTCCGTCGGCAGCGGGGGCCGCGATCGAGAACCACGCAACCGTTGCCGATGCGATGAGAAGGAGGAGGAGTGTCAACGTCGCACTTGCCGTGCCCCGCACCGTCGCGAGACCGCCGTGCCACGTGGAAACCGGGCCGTCATTGATGGGCGGTGCCCACGTTCCCGAGGATGCAGAGGGTGCCCCCCAGCCCGCCCGGGACTCGTCGCGCCCTGCGGCCGCATTGATGGATTTGTCATTGAGAAGCGGATTCGCCATGCCTGCAATCTAGTAATCGGCGAGAACGAACAGGAGTCGCCCCGCACGCGAAAAAACTCAATATTTCTGCCCAGTTCGACCCGTTGATACGAGACACAGGGTCTGTATCCTGCCCGTATTCGGTCAACCGATCGGATGAAAAAGGACGGAGTGCACGTGGCGAAGGATCGCATTGACCGCGACGAAGAAGACCTGGTTCGTCTCTATCTCACCGACATCGGTCAGTACGCACTCCTCACCAAGGACGACGAGGTCCGCCTCGCGAAGGCCATCGAGGCCGGCAAGGCCGCTCTGGAAGAGCAGACCAATGCCAAGAGCCTGAACCCCACCAAGAAGCGCGAGCTGAAGAAGGCCATCAAGGAGGGCGAGGTCGCCGAGCGCGCGTTCGTCCAGTCCAACCTGCGCCTCGTGGTCTCCATCGCCAAGAAGTACCAGGCTTCCGGTCTGCCCCTGCTGGACCTCATCCAGGAAGGCAATCTCGGCCTCATGCACGCCGTCGAGAAGTTCGACTGGCGCAAGGGCTTCAAGTTCTCCACCTACGCCACCTGGTGGATCCGCCAGGCCATCACCCGCGGCATCGCCAACACGGGTCGCACCATCCGTCTGCCAGTCCATGCCGGCGACACCCTGGCGCGCCTGCAGAAGGCCCGCTCGCGCCTCGAGCTGAAGTACGGCCGCCCGGCCACCCTGGCCGAACTGGCCAAGGAAGTCGAGATGCCCGAGGACAAGGTCACCGAGGCACTCCGCTTCGCCGCCGAGCCGCTGTCGCTCTCCGAACCCCTCCGCGAGGACGGCGACGCCGAACTCGGTGACGTGGTCGAGGACCGCTCCGCCGAGTCCCCGTTCGAGGTAGCCGCCACCGCGCTGCTGCCGGAAGAGATCCAGCGTCTGCTCGCACCGCTCGACGAGCGCGAGCGAGAGATCCTGCGTCTGCGTTTCGGCCTCGACGGCAAGGGCGAGCCGCGCACGCTCGAGGAAGTGGGCGAACACTTCAACCTCACCCGCGAGCGCATCCGTCAGATCGAGGCACGTGCGATGAGCAAGTTGCGTCACCCCAGCTCCGACACCGGCGCGCGCGACCTTCTCTCCGTCTGACGCGTCAGTCGGTTGACGGCTGGACCCGCATCACGCGCACGACGCCGTCCACCACCGCAACGACTCCCGCTCCCACGAGCGTGGTCACGGTGATGCGTGCGATCCACACGGGACCGACCATCGGCACGTAGGCACTCTGCACCTGCTGCCACGACATCCATGCGGCAAGCAGCATCGCTGCCCCCGACCCCGCCGACATCGACGACGCGATCCACTCCGTCTGTGGTCCCCCGTTCGTGCGTCGACACAACACCACCGCAACGACAGCCGCAATCAAGGCACCGGCGCCGAACAGCATCATCAACGGTGTGATGCGCGCCGCCGGGGGCAGTGACCACCACTGCAACGTGCCGGTGACCGTGCCGAGTGCCGCGACGCAGACGAGTGATGCGTAGAAGCGTCTCCTGTTGCGACCGGCGAGACACCCGACAGCCACCGCGCCGAGCAGGCCCGTCAACCACCACAGGACAGACCTCTGGCCGCGCAGGTACAGCGTGCCCGCGACGGTGTGGGCGGCGCCGTCCACGACAACGGTGAGCGTCCAGCGCTGCACCGTGCCGTTCCCGTCGATCACCACCGGCGTGCTGGGACTCATCCAGTGGACGCGATGGTCGTGCCACATGGCGGTGCCGTCGGATGATGTCGTCTTCCACGACACATCTCTGGATTCGTCGGGCACTGCCGCGTCGCCGAACCTGTTCACGTTCAGTTTCGACGTGGTGGACGCGGTGTTCTCACGGACCGTGCCGTCAACGGAGATGTCGATGTACTCCTCGCCCTCGTACCCCGGGACGCTCACGGTGTGCCCGGTTGTTCGGAGGCGCACGAACGTGTCACCCCCGACGATGTCCACCCGCACTCCGTCCGGCAACTCCGGCGTCACGGACTCGACCACGCTGACGGTGTTGCGCGGTTGCACGTCGTCGCCGGAACCGAGATGCGCAGGGGCAAGTCCCGCAAGGGCAAGGGCGGCGAGGAACAGACGCACGCCTGAACGGTAGTGGGCGCGACCGACCGCCTACATACAGTTGGTGCATGGCCAATGCGGACGGCGGGACGGTTCTTCTGCTCAGTGACAACGTGTGGAACGCCCACCGCGAGCGGATCATGCGCGTGGCGCCCGGCGTGTCGCCACTCGTCTACGAGGGCAACGAACCGTTCGCCGACGACGTCCTCGACACCGTGGACATCGCCTTCTTCAGCAGTGACTGCTGGCCGGAGCGCACACGCGGCATCATCCTGTCGATCATGAACGCGAGGAACCTGAAGTGGCTGCAGACGTTCTCGGCCGGCGTCGACAGCCCGTTCTTCGTCCAGATGATGGAGCGTGGTGTCATGTTGACGAACTCCTCCGGTGCGACCGCGTCACCCATCGCCCAGACCGCCATCCTCTACATGCTGGCCCTCAGCCGAGACATGCGCACGTGGATGCGGAACCAGGACGAGAAGAAGTGGCAGCAGCACAGGATCGACGAGCTTGACGGTGCGTCACTGGCCGTGGTGGGCATGGGTCCGATCGGCATGGAGATTGCACGCATCGGTGTGGCCATGAACATGAGCGTGGAGGCGGTGCGGCGTTCCGCGAAGGGTGACGAGCCGTGCCCCACATTCCCCATGTCGGAGCTGCACGGTGTCCTCGGCCGCGCTGACTGGGTCGCTTCCGCGCTCCCGCTGACCCCGGAGACACGCCTGGTGTTCGACGCAAAGGCGTTTGCCGCGATGAGGACGGGTGCGCGGTTTATCAATGTCGGACGCGGCGAACTGGTGGACGAGAACGCCCTGGTTGCGGCACTGCGGTCCGGTCACCTCGCCGGCGCGGGTCTCGACGTCTTCGCCACGGAACCACTTCCCGAGGACAGCCCGCTGTGGGAGATGGACAACGTGATCGTCACACCGCACAACTCCGGCAGCAGCAACACCAGCAACCGACGCAGCGAGGAGATCTTCCTCGACAACCTGGAACGGTGGGCCCGCGGCACACCGCTGACCAACCTGGTCAACTGATTCCCCGGCACCGTGCGTGCCCACACATTGCTCTCCCACACGACAGGGAGGCAACGTGCTCACCATTTTCCACTCATCGAAGGGCGGCAGCGGGACCACCGTGACCGCAGCGTCGTTCGCACTGGCGACGGCGGAACGTCACGGCAAGGCGATGCTCATCGACATGTGCGGCGACTCGCGCGCCGCACTCGGCATGGCCGACACCGACACGCCCGGACTGAACGACTGGCTGGGCGAATCGCACGTGGCCGGGCCCGATGCGCTGATCAGCCTGGGCACCGCACTCGACAACGGGCTGTTGGTCGTGCACCCGGGCTCGCGCTTCGTGACCGGTGCGCCGCGGTGGGATGCCCTCGTCGGTGCCGTCACTTCCTGGGACTTCCCCGTCATCATCGACGCGGGCACGCACTACTTCCCCGACGAACTGCGTGGCGCCGCAGACGATGACTGGTTGGTGACGCGGGCCTGCTACCTGGCACTGCGCCGGGCCACCCGCATGGCACGTCCGACGGGGGTAATCGTGGTGCGCGAGCAGGGACGTGCGCTGACGGTTCGCGACGTCGAGGCGGTGCTGAACGTTCCCGTTGTCGCCACCATCTCGTTCGACCCGTCCGTGTCCCGGGCGGTGGACGCCGGGGTCCTGCCGGCACGGAACAGCGAGACCCTCGGCCCGCAACTGCCGCCGGTGAAGTGAGGACTCACGCCATCGTTCCCGGTCGGCCGGGCAGTGCAGACACACCCGTCGCACCGGTTGCGGGGCTCGGCCCGCTGCAGAGGCACATGGACGACGAGGACATCCACGAGGTGATGGTGTCGGCCGGTGGCCAGGTGTTCGTGGAGGGACCGCGGGGAATCCGCGCGGTCGAGCCGATCACCGCCGAACAGACGATGCTCGTCATCGAACGCATCACCAGGTTCTCCGGTCGACGTGTGGACGTGATGTCACCGGTGGTCGACGTCCACCTGCCCGACGGTTCACGGGCGTGCGTCGTCCTGCCGCCCGTTGCGGTCGATGGACCGGCGATCTGCATCCGCAAGTTCAGCCCGTCGGTGCTCCCGCTCACCGCGTTCACCGACGACCCCGGTGCCAGGAGGCTGCGTGACCACGTCACTGCGCGGCGGAACATCGTCGTCTGCGGGGCCACGTCATCGGGCAAGACGTCGCTTCTCGGCTCGTTGGTCCGGCGCATCCCGGCCCGCGAACGTCTGGTGATCATCGAGGACACCACGGAGCTTCGCCTCGACCATCCCCACATGGTGCGACTGCAGACACGACCCGCCAACGTCGACGGCGCCGGGGAGGTCACTGCGCAGCATCTCGTGCGCGCGTCCATGCGCCTGCGCCCCGACCGCCTCGTGGTGGGGGAGGTGCGCGGCGGCGAGGTGGTCGACATGCTGCTGGCACTCACGTCCGGTCACGACGGTTGCATGACCACCGTCCACGCTCGGTCCGTCGACGATGCACTGCACCGCCTGGTCACGCTCGCACTCCGCGACAACAGCCAGTTCCCCCACCACGTGCTGCACGACCTGGTCCACCGGGCTGTCGACGTCGTCGTCCACGTGGAACGGGCGAGGGACGGATCCCGCCGGATCGTCGACATGCGTGACCTCTCGTGCGATGACTGAGTTGGCGGGCACCGTGCAGATGATCGTGTGCACCGCTGCGATCACGCCCTTCGTCTGGGA
>JBEDDY010000236.1:0-7382 GCA_041176025.1 Actinomycetota bacterium
TCAGCATGCCGTAGTCCGCGCGCTTCGCGCCGGACGTCCACACCTTCTGGCCGTTCACGATCCATTCGTCACCGTCGCGCACCGCGGACGTGCGGATGCCGGCAAGGTCGGAACCCGCACCCGGTTCGCTGTACAGGAGACACATCGCCACTTCGTCGAGAAGCAACTTGCGCATGAACTCGTCACGCAACGTGTCGCTTCCGTAGGTGACCATGGTGCCGGCCCACAGGTTCGTCTTGTCCTGGCCCGGCCCGGGGACGCCCTGCTCGAAAAAGAGTGCCTCGACTGCCGACGCGTCATCGTCGCTCAGCTCCCGTCCGTGCCACTTCTTCGGCCAGCGCAACGCGGCCCAGCCGGCATCGATGACACGCTCGCGCCATTCGTCGGGGTCCACCGCGGGCGACCAGTGGGCATCGATGAAATCCTGTGCCTCACGCATCACGTCGTTCATGACATCTCCACTCATGCCGAAACGATACGTCACGGATGACGACATCCGCGGAGCCGGAACAGCACCCCGATACCCTGCCCGGGTGGGCCGCGTGATGGTGATCGGGAACTCCGGATCGGGAAAGTCCACGACGGCGCGCGCAATCGCCGCGCGGTACGGGGTCCCCCACGTCGAACTCGACGCCATCTTCCACCAGGCAGGGTGGACACCACTGCCCGTCGACCAGTTCCGTGGGCGTGTGGACGATGCCACGTCAGGGCCGCACTGGGTGGTGTGCGGGAACTACACCGCAGTCAGGGACATACTGCACCAGCGTGTCGACGCGGTGGTGGCCATAATCCTGCCGCGACACGTGAACATGTGGCGCGTCCTTCGGCGCACGTTCCTGCGAACGGTGCGCAGGGAGGAACTGTGGAACGGCAACCGCGAGACGGTGCGCAACGTTCTTGCGCTTCACGACAAGGACAGGTCGATTCTCAGGTGGGCATGGTCTGCCTACGGGTCCAAAAGGACCGAGATCCTCGCAATGGCATCGGACCCCGTATGGTCCGCCCGGATGACGGTGGTGCGCAACGACGAGGAGATTCAGCGGGCGGTCACAGGACTTGCCGACGTCATGGCGAGTACAGCGAGAGCAATGAACAGGATGCCGGAGACATAGCGCCGCATCACGTGCACCGCATTGCCCCGGAGCAGCCAATCGCGCAGTTTCGCCGCCATCAGCACGTACGAGGTGTTGAAGATGCTCGCCAGCACCACGAACACGACAGCCAGGACGAGGGACTGCGCCTTGGCATCGGGTGCGCCCGAATCGACAAACTGCGGGAAGATCGAGAGGAAGAAAAGGCCGGTCTTCGGGTTGAGCGCGTTCACGAGGATCCCCTGGCGGAAGACAGCAGAGACCGGCACGTGCGACTCGTCAGCGACGAGGGAACCGGGTCGAGTCACGAGTGTGCGGACGCCCGTGTACGCGAGGTACGCGACACCCAGCCACTTGATGGTGTTGAAGGCACCGGCGGACGTGGCGAGCACCGCACTCAACCCGACTGCCGCGAGTGTCGCCTGGATGGTGTCCCCCACCTCGAGGCCGGCGACGGCGGCGAGACCGACACGGCGACCGTCCGACAACGTGCGGTTCAGCATGTAGATGACGGCCGGGCCCGGGATGAGCAACAGCGCAACGGTTGCGCCGACGAACGCGAAGAGGTCGGGCAGGTCGGGCACGGACCAAAACTAGCGAGACTTGTTCGACAGCCTGTGGAGGATCTCGATTCCCGCGGCACCGCATGCACCGACGACCGCGGACCACACTGCAAGTTGCCACGGCAGTGACAGGCGCAGTGCCGTCGCGACCGGATCGAAGAGGAACGCGACCACGGCACAACCGATGATCGACGAGATGAGGACCGTCTTCCAGCCGTTGATGGGGTGCGCGAGGTTAGTGAGGATCCACACGAAGACGATCATCGCGGCAAGCGTTGCTGCCGACCCACCCTGCCAGCACGAACGAACGAGGTTGCCGGCCCCGGTCACGGCACACGAGACGTTCCCCGTGGTGTCGAACCACGTGGAGTTCACCCACGACGCGACGAGCGCCGACATCCCCGTCAGCACGCCGGCAGGCAACGAGAACGAGAGCACGCGCTTCAGGAAACCGGGAACGTAACGGCGGTTGTTCGGTGCGAGTGCCAGGAAGAACGAGGGGATGCCGATCGTCAGGGTGGAGATCATCGTGAGGTGACGCGGCAGGAACGGGTACTTCACGACGAACACCGCGGCCATCACGATGGAGAGGAGACTCATCGCGTTCTTCACGATGAACAGGTTCGCGACACGTTCCACGTTGGCGATGACCCGCCGGCCCTCGGCAAGGACGGACGGCAGCCGGGAGAACCGCCCGTCGAGCAGGATCATCTGGGCAACCGCCTTTGTTGCCGGCGCACCGTTCTCCATGGCCACTCCGATGTCCGCCTGTTTCAGGGCGAGGACGTCGTTTACTCCGTCGCCCGTCATGGCGACGACCTCGCCGCACGATTGGAGCGCCTGCACCATGGAGCGTTTCTGCTGGGGCGAGACACGGCCGAACACGGAGTGGGCCGTCACCACCTCGAGGACTTCGTCGGCAGTGTCACCGACATCGCGCATGTCCGCTCCGCCCTCCACCTCGAATCCCACCGAGCGAGCGATCGCGGCGACGGTCGACGAATTGTCACCCGAGATGATCTTCAGCGACACGCCCTGTTCGCGGAAGAAGCGGAGCGTCTCTGCCGCGTCATCGCGGATGCACTCCGACAGCACCACCAACGCGGCCGCAGTCACGGTCATGTCGCCCACCTCGGGGGCAAGCTGATCGACACGAGCGACCAACACCACGCGGCGTGCCTCGGCGGTGTGGGGTGTGATCCGATCGAAGATCCCGTGACCCTGTGACAGGAGCATCTCGGGTGCACCGAGCACCCAGTCACCGTCCGCACCGAAACTGGTGCCGCTCCACTTGCGGGCAGAACTGAACGGCACGGATTCCCCCGCGACCCAATCGGTGTTGCGCCCGACCTCCTGCTCGATGGCGGACAGGGTGCTGTTCAACGGCCCGACAGTCGCGAGTGCGGCCAGGGCACGGCGGACGGTTGCGTCGTCGTCCATGCCGACCAGTTCGATCTTCTCCAGCCGCATGTCGCCCGTGGTGAGCGTGCCGGTCTTGTCGAGACAGACCACGCTCACGCGGGCGAGCGACTCCACCGCGGGAAGTTCCTGCACCAGCACCTGCTGTCGGGCCAGCTTCACGGCTGCGGAAAGGAAGGCGACCGTCGTGAGCAACACGAGACCCTCCGGCACCAGCCCCACGATGCCCGCCACGGAGCCGACCACCGCATCCCGCCAGGCGTCGGAACCGTAGACCCTGAACTGTGACCACAACTGCAGCGGCACCGCGACCACCAGCAACCAGGACAGGTACCTCAACAGTCGGTTCGTTGACTCCGTGATCTCGGACTTCGTCTTGGAGAACGTCTTTGCCTCGGCCGCAATGCGGTGTGCGTACGCGTCGGCGCCGACGGTGTGCACAACGAACCGGCCGCGTCCGGCGGTGACGATGGTGGCCGACATCACGTCGTCGTCGGCTGATTTCGGGATGGAGTCGGCCTCGCCGGTCAGGTTCGACTGGTTGATCTCGAGACCGTGTGACTCAACGACGCGTCCGTCCGCCGGCACCTGGTCCCCCGAGGAAACCTCCACCAGGTCATCAATGACCACATCAGCGATGGCGACCTGCATCAGTTGGCCGTCGCGCACGACATGCGCGACAGGTGCGTGCATCAGGGCCAGACGGTCCAGCTTCCTCTTCGCGAGGTACTCCTGCACCACGCCGACACTGGAGTTGACGACCAGGACGATGCCGAACAGCGCGTCGGCGACCGAGCCTGCAACGAGAACCACCACCAGCATCGCGCCGAGAATCGCATTGAACCTGTTGAAGACGTTCGACCGGAAGATCTCGGCGAGGGACCGGGACGACGAGTCATCGACGGCATTCGTCCTGCCTGCTGCGACCCTCTCTGCGACCTCGGCACTCGTCAGACCGACCGATGCGTTGTGTGTCATTGGTCCACCCTTGACCTGCGGGATGCTGTGTTCGTCAACTCTAGGTAGGCGACGATGATGTTGGTCATCAACGCGACAGATGTGGTGCCGATGAGGGTCGGGCTTGCCAGCAGGAACGAATAGAACTCCCAGCTGACGAGGCACGCCATGCTGGTGGCAACCGAACCCATGGAGACGGCCGAGCCGGAGACCCCGTCACGGCGTGACTTCCAGGACCGCATGATCTGGGGCACCCGCGACAGTGTGAACACGAAGAGCACCGGGGTCACCAACCAACCGGGGAGCAGCGCACTGCCGACAGCCATGACGAGCACAACCGGCACCCACCTGAGGAGAACAAGGCGTCGGTTCTCGACGAGGGCGAGAACGACGGAGAGATTCAGGCACGCCGAAGCGACCGTGCTGGTGATGAGCGAGGGCGAGCCGATCCGGAAGCCGTATCCCAGCCATGCCGCGTTCGACGTGGACATCATCACCCACATCGTGATGCTCACACCACGGCCGTGCCCGAGTGACCGGACCTTTCGCGTCTGCGGCCACGCCTGCAGCACGCCCAGCATGGCGGCGACGTACCCGAAGAACTCCGCCAGTGACACGTGCCGAAACTAATGCTCTGCGGGCCTCCACGGGGAGAACCCGGTGGTTGAGCGAATGTCAGGCCGCGAGTGACCCGCCGTAGATCTGCCACGCGAGGAACGACTTCGCGGCGAGGCTGAGCACGAGATACGTCTTCTCACCGTGGAGGTAGTCGGCCCACTTGCCGACACGTCGGTACTGCAGCCACTGGTTCAGGCCGAACGTGAAGAAGAAGACCTGTTCGACGACGACAATCCCGTACACGAAACCCGGAACGGTGTCGGCACCGATGACGTTCACCCAGACAGCCGCCCACGGCATGATTCCCGCGAGCGTGCCGAACCAGAAGGGTTTCATCGTGGTCGTCGTGCGGCCCGGTGGGTTCATGGTCTCCTGGAGCCAGCCGAACAGGATCATCGCCACGTTGGCACCCACCATCGTGAGGATTGCTGCGATGTCGGTGATGCCCGAGTACGCACAGATGAGGACCAGCATCAACGACGCACTGAACGAGTACTCGACCCACCTGAACCTGTTGATGCCCCTGCCGAGATCTGCCTCGTACGTGCCGCGCGAGACGGTGGCAGTCAGGAAGTGATCGACGGCTGCCAACAGCAGGAACACGGCAACAGCCACGCCGATGCGCAGGTCGAAGAGTGCCTCGGGTGTGTCGAGACGGGTGCCGGGAGGACCCTGCGGGAAGGTCGACGTGACCTTGATGGCGAAATCACCACCGATGAGGAGGATCAGGATCGCCTGCGCACCATGCAGCACGGTGAGCCCGATGTTCCATTTCCGCAGTTGCACCATGCGGGCAGCGATTGTCTCGACCGGAGTGTTCATGACCCGAAGTATGCCACGGTCGGAATACGTCAGTCCGTGGGAAGGTTCAGCGACGCCAGAAGTTGTTCCACCCGAGTCCTGATGTCGTCACGCACAGGCCGGACGAACTCGAGGGTCTGACCCGCCGGGTCAGGGAGTTCCCAGTCCTCGTAACGCTTGCCTGGGTACAAGGGGCACGCATCCCCACACCCCATTGTGATGACGACGTCTGCCGCCCGCACGATCTCATCGGTCCATGGCTTGGGGAATTCCGTCGATATGTCAACTCCCACCTCGGCCATGGCCTCAATGACGGCGGGATTGATGTCCGAAGTGGGGTCAGACCCTCCCGACCAAACGGTCACCCCGTCGCCGGCCATGTGTCGCAGCCAACCTGCCGCCATCTGCGAGCGCCCCGCATTGTGCACGCACAGGAACAGGACCCCCGGTGCGTAGACCTGGTCGGTGTTCTCCAGACGCGCGAGTGCCTTCAGTCGCTCCCTGGCAAAGCGCTCGGTGAGGATGGGCACGAACGTGGTGATACGAGCGCGCGGCATCAATTGATCGAGAGAGTCCGCAATGAACCGCTCGACCGTTTCGTAGCCGAACGTGCCATCGAATTCCTTCTTGAGCACCTCTGCCGCCCGCTGCACGAGGTGCTGCAGGTCCAAGGGAAGGCCCTCGATGTGCCTGGCGTTGATCATGGTTTTTCTCCTTCTTCCGTGGTTGCGTTGTGCACGAGCCGTCGGATGCGTGTTTCGAGGTCGGTCATGACCGCATCGAAGGCACGTACGGTTCCGGCTTCAACTGGATCGCTGACGGACCAGTGAATTCGGTTGCCAACGTCGGCCAGTTCCTCGTTGGCCCTGTCGCAGACCGTGATGACGACGTCTGCGTCTGCGTCCGATTCGTCGATCAGACGCGGCACTTGTCCCGAAATGTCGAGACCTGCCCGGCGTGCGGCAGCGACTGCCTTGGCATTCACTCGCTCGGCAGGATGCGTGCCCGCAGACCCGGCTCGGCTGCCGGTCACCGACAGCCAGAGAGCCGCGGCAAGCTGGCTCCTCGCAGAGTTCTGGGTGCAGACGAACAGTGGACGTCGGTAGCGATTCCCCCTGGAGGACTGGACACACGGGAGGGCATCCGGCACGAGACTGACGTACCGAAGTCGTCTGTCGCCCGAGGAACGAGTCCTGCGAATGATTCCGGATGTCTCGAGGATGTCGAGATGATGGTTGAGAAGATTCGACGGCACCCCGTGGCGGAGACACAGATCGCGAGGTGAGCAATCCGTCGTCAAGAGGTGGTCGACAATCGCCAGCCTCAAAGGGTCTCCCAAGGCTGCGAAACGTCGGGCGCGGTCACTCAAGTCCATTTCCCGACCTTACGCCCGTGCGATCGGTCCACTCAACAAACTTTGAGTGAATTACACCGGTGAAAGTCACCCGGAATTCACCCGGAAGGCGCGCTAGTCGGTGATCTCCACCCGGATGCGCTTGTTGCCCTTGCCCTTGTTCTCCATCTTCACGACCCTGAACGTGCCGACCTCACGCGTGGACGCAACGTGCGTTCCCCCGTCGGCCTGCTTGTCGAGGCCGACGATGTCGACGACACGTATCTCCGTCACCGATTCCGGGATCAGGGACACCTTCGTGCGGATGAGATCCTCGTCCATGACGGCCGTGTCCCGCGGCAGGAACGACACCGCGATCGGGTGGTCGGCGGCAATCGCCTCGTTCACGAGAGTCTCCACGCGGTCGGCGAATCCCTCGGGCAACGGGTCGAACTCGAAGTCCATGCGCGCCGACAACGGCTCCATGTTCCCGCCGGTCACCGGCACCTTCCACTCGTTCCAGATGACCCCGCACAGCACGTGCATGGCGGTGTGGGTGCGCATCAGCTTGTGGCGGCGTTCCCAGTCGATCTCGCACGC
>JBEDDY010000237.1:0-4605 GCA_041176025.1 Actinomycetota bacterium
CGTGCGACCCGAGTTGCTCAGACTCGAAAAACGGGGCAACCACATAACTGCCAACAAGCAGTTCGCTCTCGCCGCCTAATTCATTAGGTGTCGGAGAGCACTCGTGAGCCGCAAGGTCGCATGGGGCCGATCCACCGCAGCCCGGCAACAGAAGCGGAGGATGACAGCGGGAAAGCACGCTGACATCAGGAAAGACTGATGACTTTTCGGAAAGACGAGACGCGGCCTAGGTAACTAGGTAGTCGACCCGCCGACGGTGTTGCGACAGCACCACAGCGGGGATGGTCGTATCACGGGCGCTCAACGGCTGATGGACGGGGGTTCGATTCCCCCCAGCTCCACCAAGGGGTCTTCCCACAATTCCGGTGTTACATCACCGAAATACACGACACCGGTCGACCGGTCTGCCGGTGGGCGGCCGGGCCGTCATGACCGTCCGGGCACGCCGGGTTGACGCATCAATGGTCCGACGCCGACGAGCCTCGGCAGGCTGACCGCGGAACAAGCAGCCAATATCATGAGGGGGACCCGATAGTTGGTCCAGTCGCTATGCGGCTTGTGGTTGGTTGATGGTCCACTCGGCGGCGAACTCGGCAGGTGCGAGGTCGCCGTGGGCGGAGTGGGGTCGGTTCATGTTGTAGTCGATCCGCCAGTCCTCGATGATCACCCGGGCCTCGAGCAGGCTGTCCCACTGGCGGCCGTTGAGCAGTTCGTCACGGAGACGACCGTTGAAGCTTTCGATCCAGGCGTTCTGCCACGGCGAGCCCGGGTCGATGAACACGCTGTCGGTGTCGTTGAACCGGCACCAGTCCGCGACGGCGTGCGCGACGAACTCAGGCCCGTTGTCGAACCGCACGAACGCCGGCGCCCCACCGCGTTGCAGAGCGAGCCGATCGGGGACTCTGACGACGCCGTCGGCGTCGATCGACCGGTCAACCTCGATCGCCAGGCACTCACGGGTGAACTCGTCGATCACGTTCAACAGCTTCAGGGTGCGGCCGTCGACGGTGACGTCGAACTGGAAGTCGAGTGCCCACAGCGCGTTCGGGACGATGGGGCACATCGCGCCGACCGGTGCGCCGATCCCGCGCAGCGGCTGCTTACGTCTCTTTTGGGGCACGCGGAGGCCCTCGTCACGCCACAGACGCCGGATCCGCTTGTCGTTCACCTGCCAGCCTGCCTTGCGGGCAGCCTTCGCGGCGCGTCGCCAGCCCAACCGGGGACGCTCGGTCGAGAACGCCCGCAGGAACTCGCGCAGCTGGCGCTCGTCGTCGGAGACCACAGGTGGGTCGAAGCGCTGGGTGGATCGGTGCTGGCCGACCACGCGGCAGGCTCGTCGTTCGGACACCCCGAACCGGTCGCGCAGCCTGTTCACCGCTGCGCGCTTGCGGTTCGGGGTTAGAAGTTTCCCTCCGCGATCTCCTTGAGCATTGCCTTGTCCAACTCGGCCTCCGCCAGCAGCTTCTTCAGCCTGGCGTTCTCACCCTCAAGCTCTTTCAGGCGCTTCGCGTCGTTGGCTTTCATCCCGCCGTACTGGGCGAGCCACCGATGCCACGTCGACTCCGCGATCTCGAGGTGCCGACACACCTCGTCGAGGTCCTTGCCCGAGGCGAGCTGGCGGTGGCCCTCATCGAGCTTGCGGATGATCTGCTCCGGCGTGTGCCGGCGGCGCTTCTTGGTCATGTCGTTGCTCCTCTGCATGAGAGTCGCACAACGACTGGACCACTACGAGGGTCTCACCTCACTCATCGCAGACCACTTGGGCGAGCAGCATCCCAGCCCCGTCCGGGGATCAGCAGCGGAGGCTGTCAGCAGGATGCGTCCAGTTAATGTTTGAGGACAAGATATTTGATATCAAGATATCTGGTCCTGTAGGGTCGCATCGTGCACGAACGGGAGCGCATCGACGCGGGGATTGCGAGTTGGGCGCGGATCGTGCCCGATCTCGACGTGGTCACGATGCGGACGGCGCTGCTGTTCGCTCGGGTCACTGCCTTTGGGCACAAGCACGTCGAGGCTGCCTTTGCCGAGGTGGGGTTGTCGGCGGGGGAGTTCGACGTGCTGGCGTCGCTGCTGCAGGCACCGGATCGCACGAGCAAGCCGTCGGTGCTGGCCCGCAGCGGCATGTTGTCGTCGGCGGGGATGACGCACCGGCTCGATCTGCTCGAACGGGCGGGGTTCATCGAGCGCCGGCCTGACCCGGACGACCGGCGCTCCACGTTGGTAATGCTGACCGAAGCCGGTGAGTCGAAGGCCATCGAAGCCGCGCGCGCACACGTGGCGGCGGAGGCTGAGCTCCTTGATGCGCTCGGTCCGAGCGCCCAGGCCGATCTTCGGAGTCTGCTCGAGAAGCTGCTCGACACCTATGTCGAGGCCACCTCGGACCAGCTCGTACCTCGCCACTGACGCTCCAGGAAAGGACGCCCAATGCCCGATTCGCCCTCATCCCGGCTCTCGTTGAGCCATGCGACGGTCGCTGTGCGCGACCTCGACTCGATGCTCGACTTCTACTGCGGCGTCCTCGGATTCGTCGTCACCAATCAGGGCGAGGTCGGCGACGGATCCCAGATGGCGTTCATCTCCCAGGACCCCACCGAGCACCACCAGATGGTCTTCGTGTCCGGGCTCCCCGAGACCGAGCACCAGTTCGTGATGGCCGACCACATGGCCTTCCGCACCGGCACCCTCGACCACCTCCGGGCGATCGGTGCCCGTCTCCACGAGGCCGGGGTCGAGGGCGTCATCCCGATCAATCACGGTAATGCGTGGTCGCTATACTTCAACGACCCCGAGGGCAACGGCCTCGAGTGCTTCGTCGACAGCCCCTTCCACGTCGCCCAACCGTTCGCCGATGCCCTCGACCTGTCGGCCGACGACGCGACGATCGAGGCCGACACGCGCACCAAGATCGAGAACGACGCCGAGTTCCAGCTGCTCGCCGACTGGCAGGCACAGTTCCGCGCCCGCCTCGACGGCGAGATCCGAGAGGGGTAGCGATGGATCTCGGTGTCGCCGGTCGACGGGCGATCCTCCTGGGCTCGAGCCGTGGGCTGGGCCGGGCCTGTGCGGAGAGCGTCGCCCGTGAAGGTGTGCACGTCGTCGTCAACGGTCGCACTGCGGCAGACGTGGATGCAGCCGTTGCCGATCTCCAGGCCGCGTACGACGTCGAGGTCACCGGTGTGACCGGCGACTCCTCCACCGCCGACACGCACGACGCGCTGCTCGAAGCATGCCCCGCGCCCGACATCGTGCTGCTCAACGGCGAGGGACCGTCGCCGACACCGTTCTCACGGTTGACCGACGATGCGCTTGACGCCGCCTTCCGGCAGGCCGTCCTCGGGCCGGTCGGGTTCCTGCAGAAGGTGGTGCCGGGCATGGTCGAGCGAGGGTTCGGACGCATCGTCGCCGTCAGCTCGGCGATGGTGAAGACGCCCAACCCGGTGATGAGCCTGTCGCACGGCACCCGGCTCGGTCTCGCGGGCATCTTGAAGGGTCTGTCCAAGGAGGTCGTCGCGCACAACGTGACGATCAACCAGCTCCTCCCCGAGCGCTTCGACACGGGCCGCCAACAGCAGATGGCCGAGTTGGTGATGCAGTTCACGGGGATCACGTATGACGAGGCGCGCGCCGAGCAGATCGCGTCGATCAAGGCCGGTCGCCTCGGCCGTCCCGACGAGTTCGGGGATGCATTCGCGTTCTTGTGCTCGGCACAGGCGGGATACATCTCCGGGCAGAGCCTGCAGCTCGACGGCGGCAGCTACGAAGGGGTGTTCTGATGTCCGGTGATATCGATGTCGACGTCCTGATCGTCGGCGCGGGGCCGGTCGGGATGCTGGGCGGGATTCTCGCCTCGCGTCACGGGCTCTCGTCACTCGTGGTCGAGCGCCGAGACGGGCCGCAGACTTCGCCGGCGGCCCACGTCGTCAACGCCCGCACCTACGAGATCTGCCGCCAGGCCGGGCTCGACATGGAACGCATCTTCGCCGCCGGCAAGAGCGAGGCCGACGCGGGCCACGTCAACTTCGTCACCCGGCTGAGTGGCGACATGATCGGTCGGCTGCCGTTCGAACGCCAGGGCGAGGCGTGCCTCGAGTTCACGCCGACGCCGCTGCGCAACCTGTCGCAGCATCGCTTCGAACCGATCCTGGCAGACGAGCTGCGCGCCTCGCCGGGCGCCGAGCTGCGCTACCGGCACCAGTGGGAGCACTCCGACGAACTCGATGACGGCGTCGTCTCCGAGATCGTCGCCCTCGATACCGGCGAGACGACCCAGGTGCGGAGCCGCTACGTCATCGGTTGCGACGGTGCGGGCAGCCGCATCCGCACGCTGCTCGGCATCGAGATGGTCGGGCCTCCGCTGATCGAGTGCTACCTGATGATCCACTTCGCGGCGAACCTCCGCGCCCTCACCGCGGAGAGGCCTGCCGTGCTGCACTTCACGCTCGACCCCGAAGCATCCGGCGTGTTCATCGCCCACGACGCCGAGTCCGACTGGGTGTTCATGCACGCCATCGACCCCACGACCGAGACGGTCGACGACTACGACGACGACCGCTGCCTCGAGGTCATCGAGAAGGCGGCCGGCACCCGGCTCGACGCCAAGAT
>JBEDDY010000238.1:0-2950 GCA_041176025.1 Actinomycetota bacterium
GGATGTTCTCCACGTCCTCGCCCACGTACCCCGCCTCGGTGAGGGCGGTGGCATCGGCAACCGCGAACGGGACGTTGAGCATGCGCGCGAGCGTCTGGGCCAGGTGGGTCTTGCCGCACCCTGTGGGGCCGAGGAGGAGGATGTTCGACTTCTGCAGTTCCACCTCGTCGCGGCGCAGCCCGGTGGACTGACGCATGTGCTGGAGGCGCCGGTAGTGGTGGAACACCGCCACCGAGAGAACCTTCTTGGCCTGCTCCTGACCGACGACGAACTCGTCGAGGAACGCCCGGGTCTCGGTGGGGGTGGGAAGCGCGTCGAGTCGCAGCTCGGAGCGCTCCCCCACCTCCTCCTCGATGATCTCGTTGCAGAGGTCGATGCACTCGTCGCAGATGTACACGCCGGGGCCGGCGATGAGCTTCTTGACCTGCTTCTGCGACTTGCCGCAGAACGAGCACTTCAGTAGTTCGCCTGTGTCACCGAATTTGGCCACGAAGTGCTCCCGCTGTGTGTCGCGTCAGCGGATCGGACCGGTGCGGTCCGCCATCTGGCGCGATGAAATGACATCATCGATGATGCCATACGCGAGGGCCTCGTTTGCTTCCAATACGAAGTCCCGGTCGGTGTCGGCGTGGATGCGCTCCAGCGGCTGGCCCGTGTGGTTGGCCAGGATCTCCTCCAGGAGGTCCCTCATGCGCAGGATCTCGTTGGCGGCGATCTCCAGGTCCGTCACCTGGCCATACCCCACCTGGCCGTAGGGCTGGTGGAGGAGGACCCGGCTGTGGGGCAGGGCGAGGCGCTTGCCCTTGGTGCCGGCAGCCAGGAGCACCGCGGCGGCCGAGGCCGCCTGGCCGAGGCAGATGGTGGCGATGTCGTTCTTGATGAACTGCATCGTGTCGTAGATGGCGAACAAGGCCGTGATGTCGCCGCCGGGGCTGTTGATGTAGATGTTGATGTCGCGATCCGGGTTCTCGCTCTCGAGATGGATCAGCTGCGCGCAGATGAGGTTGGCGATGGTGTCGTCGATCGGCGTGCCGAGGAAGATGATGTTCTCCTTCAGCAGTCGGCTGTACAGGTCGTAGACCCGCTCACCGCGGCTGGTGGTCTCGGTGACGTTCGGGACGTAGTAATTCTGGAAGTTCACTCTGCATCCCCTGCGTCTGCGTGGTCGTTGCTGTGGTCATGGTCGGCCTCGGAGTGCCCGAGCACCGTCTCGGTGTCGAGTGTGGCACCGTTCTGGTCCACATACGTGGCATGGTGCAGCAACCAGTCCAGGGCCTTGGACTTGCGGATCTGCGACGCCAGGTCGGTGACCGCGTCGTTCTGCTCGTAGGCCTTGCGGACCTTGGCGACCTTCTCGTTCACCTGGATCGCAATGGCCTGGAACTCGGCCTCGATGTCGTCGTCGGTGGCCTCGATGGACTCCGCGGTGGCCACGGCGCGGAGCGCGAGGTCCACCTTCACCGCCTTCTCCGACTGGATCTTCAGGCCCTCCACGAACGAGGCGGTGTCCTGGCCGGTGGCGGAGAGCCACTGGTCGAGCGCAATCCCCTGTTGCTGGAACTGCTGCACGGTGTTCTGCACGCGCGCCTGCAGGTCACCCTGCACCATGGCCTCGGGTGCCTCGATGTCCACGAGCGAGGCAAGTGCGTCCGTGACGCGGTCCACCACGGTGCGGCGCATGGTGTTGAGGCGCATCTCGGTGAGGCGCTCGCGCAGCGCGGACTTCCACGCATCGACGGTGTCGTGCTCGGCGATGTTCTCGGCCACCCACGCATCGGTGAGTTCCGGCAGGGCGAGCGTCTGCACCTTGTTCACGGTGACGCTGAAGTCGGCGGCCTCCTCTGTGCCGTTCGGGACGGCGGTGAACGAGAGCGTGTCGCCCTTCTTCACACCTGTCACCTGGTCGTCGAAACCGGGTGCCACCCAGCCGCGTCCCACCTCGTAGGTCCACTCGTCCACGTTGAGGCCCGGCACGGGCTCTCCGTCACGGGTGCCGACCAGGTCGATGATCACGTAGTCGCCGGCCTTCGACGGTGCGTCGGAGTCGACGAGCGAGCCGTGCCGACGCAGTTCGGCTGTGACCGCCTCGTCGAACTCCTCGTCCGTGAGGGCGGGGTTGACAAGTTCCACGCGGAGGCCGTTGTACCCGGGCACCGTGATCTCGGGGCGGACCTGGCAGGTTGCCTCGAAGCGCACCGGCCCCGCCTCGGCACCGTCGAGGAGGTTGATCTCGGGTGTGGCGATGAGATCCACGTCGTGCTCGCGCACCGCGCGGCTGAGGTACTGGGGGATTGCGTCGTTCAGTGCCTGGCCCCGTGCGGCGTCGATCCCGATCCGGGCCTCGAGCACCTTGCGCGGTGCCTTGCCGGGACGGAACCCGGGCATCCGGACCTCGTGTGCGATCTTGCGGAACGCCGCGTCGATGTTGGAGTCGAACTCCGCCTCGTCGACCTCGATGGACAGCTTGACGTTGTTGCCCTCAAGGGCTTCGAGTGTGCTTTTCACAGGTCGCAGAGTGTATCGGCGGCCCCTGCGGACCCGTTTGGGGCGGACCAGCCCCGCGGTGCGGTCCCCTGCGGGGCGGAACAGCCATAATGGTCGGATGCCGTTCTGGAAGCCCCACTCTCTGGCCAACCCCCACGAGGGTCAGATCAACCTGCGCATCGGCGACACGGTGGAGGCCTCCGTCGACCTCGACGGCGTGCCGGCGGGAACACCCGGGAAGGTCATCCTCGCCAACGGGTTCAGCTGGCTCCGGTACCGCGTCCTCTTCTCGAACGGCGCGGAACTGGGCGACCTGGACCACCGCAACATTGTGGCGACCGGCCGCACCGCACGCAGGCTGGCGCGCGAGGCCAAGCGGTCGGCCTGACCGCGGCAACGCCCGGCGGTAGCGTCATCCGCATCACCGAACGGGGTGTGGCGCAGTTGGCAGCGCGCCTGCTTTGGG
>JBEDDY010000239.1:0-3087 GCA_041176025.1 Actinomycetota bacterium
TCATCGTGCAGTCGAACCCGGAGCGACTGGACCCCGACGACATCTGGGGCCTGGTCGAGCGGGAGAAGGTCAACTTCCTCCTCATAGTGGGCGACGCATTCGCACGACCCCTCCTCGACGGTCTTGCCGGCGCGTCGCACGACCTCAGCGGACTCCTGAACATCCTCTCGGGAGGTGCACCGCTGTCGGCACACCTGAAGGAGGAGTTCCTGCAGCACATGCCGCACGTGATGATGGTCGACGGTCTCGGATCGTCGGAGGCGGGTGGCCAGTTGTCGCAACTGGCAACCAGCGGCAGTGCGTCGACGGGCACGTTCCCGTGGGCACCGCAGAACCACATCCTCTCCGAGGACCTCACCGAGGAGCTCCAGGCGGGCCATGCCGAACTGGGTTGGCTGGCGAAGAGCGGGCGTCTGGCGCTCGGGTACCTGGGCGACGAGGCAAAGACGAAGAAGACCTACCCCGTGGTGGGCGGTGTCCGGTACGTGGTGCCAGGTGACCGTGCGCGACTGACGGCCGACATGGTGATCGAACTGCACGGTCGCGACTCGGTCACCATCAACTCGGGCGGCGAGAAGATCTTCGCCGAGGAGGTCGAGGCTGCCCTGGCCCACCACCCCTCGGTGTACGACGTCGTCGTCGCCGGCCGTCCGAGCGAGCGCTGGGGCAACGAGGTCGTCGCCATCGTGCGCCTGAAGGACGGCCGCACACCGGATGTCGAGGGACTGCTGGCCGAGGCCGAGAAGCACATCGCCCGGTACAAGTTCCCCAAGGCATTCGTGTTCGTGCCCGAGATCGTCCGCTCGCCTGCCGGCAAGGCCGACTACAGGTGGGCAAAGCAGACGGCAATCGACGCTGCCGGTTGATCCGGACCGGCCGGACCGGGAGGATCAGATCGGCAGGCTGCCGGTGGCAGACCACGTGGACTTGTGGTCGGTGTAGGCCTTGATGGAGATCTGCGCGATGCGCATCTGGTGGATCTCGTCGGCTCCGTCGGCGAACCGCGCCCAGCGGGCGTTCTGCATCATCCCGGCCAGCGGGGTGTCCGTGGAATAACCGAGCGCACCGTGCACCTGGATGGCACGGTCGATGATGCGGTTGAGGGTGTTCGCGACGAAGTGCTTCGCCATCGAGACCTCGTTGCGGAAGTCTGCTCCCTTGTCGATGAGGTACGCGGCGTGGAGCACCATCAACTTGCTCTGGTACAGCTCCATCGTGGAGTCCGCGATCATCCACTGGATCCCCTGCTTCTCGGCAAGGTAGGACCCGTGCGAGTAGCGCTCGAGCGAACGTGACACCATCATGTCGAGTGCGGTCTCGGCCTGGGCGATCCAGCGCATGCAGTGCGCGAGACGTGCAGGACCAAGTCGGTACTGACCGAGGCGGTGGCCGTTGCCGCGACCACCGAGGATCTGGGAGTCGTGGACGCGAAGGTCCTTGATCACGATCTCGGAATGGCCCGTGGAACCGTGCATCGTCTCCACCTCGCGGACGTCGTTCCAGCCCTCGGTGGGGATGTCAACGATGAACGCGGTGTTCGCACCGCGGGATCCCTCAGGCACGTCCATCTCGGTGCGCGCGATCAGGATCGCGAACTTCGCGCGACGGGCCCCGGAGATGAACCACTTGTGACCGTTGATGATCCACTCGTCACCGTCCTTGATGGCGTGGGTCCTGATCAGCGTGGGGTCCGATCCGGCAACCTCCGGCTCGGTCATGGCGAAACAGGACGATGTCGTGCCGTTCAACAACGGCTTCAGGTACTTCTCCTTCTGCTCGTCGTTCGCCCAGTGCAGCAGCGTGTGCATGTTGCCTTCGTCGGGCGCCTGGCAGTTGAACACCCAGGGGCCGACGCGGGTCTTCGCGGCCTCGGACTGCACCATGGCCAGTTCCACGTGCCCGAGCCCCATGCCGCCGTACTCCTTCGGCATGTGGGGCAGCCACAGCCCCTGCTTCACTGCCTCCTTGCGCAGGCCCATCAATGCCTTGATGTAATTGCCGCGTTCGGACTCGGCCATCTCGTCCCGGTGTCCGAAGGGCTCCATGGCCGGCTTGATGACGTTGTCCACGAAGTCGCGGACCCGTGCGCGGATGGCCTCGTGTTCGGGTGCAAGGGTGAAATCAATCATGGCGGTCCCCCAGTGACGCTCGATGGTGTTCCCATTGTGGTGCGTGGTGACCGATGTTCACGAACCAGCCACCGTTTCGGGCCCCCGCCAGCCCTAGCCTTGCCGCGTGACCACGAACTGGGACCGCGACGAACTGCCCGAGGGCCGGGACAAGGCCGCGATGGTCCAGAACATGTTCGACGCGATCGCCCCCAGGTACGACCTCGTCAACAGGATCATGACCTTCCGCCTCGACACCCGCTGGCGCCGACGGGCGGTCAGGGACCTGCGGCTCGCACCGGGCTCCCGTGTCCTCGACCTCGCCTCCGGCACGGGTGACCTGTGCATCGACCTGCGCCGGGAGGGTCTCGAGCCGGTCTCGATGGATCTCTCGTTCGGGATGCTCTCGAACGACCGCAGCGGTGCACCGCGCGCGCAGGCCGACATCCTCAACCTGCCCGTTCCCGACGGTTCCGTCGACGGCATCATCTGCGGCTTCGCACTGCGCAACCTCGTGGACCTCGATGTGTTCTTCCGCGAATGCGCGAGGGCCATCCGGCCGGGCGGGCGTGTCTCGCTGCTCGACGTCGGGGTGCCGCACAACCCGGTCATCCGTTTCGGCAACAACATCTACTTCGGCCGGATCGTGCCGAGGATCGGCGCGATCCTCAGCGACGGGCCCGCATACCGCTACCTGCCGAAGAGCATCGCCTACCTGCCGGACCGGTCGGTGCTCGTGAGGAAACTCCGCGACGCCGGTTTCGGGGACGCCACACACACCCAGCTCTCCGGTGGGCTCACCCAGTTGATGGTCGGCACCCGGAACCCGTGATGCTGTACCGGTCACGCCAGATCGACACCCCGCTCGACCTGAACGACGTGTGCCGTGGCGACGGGTTCCTGTTCGTGCGCGATGGTGTCGGCGTTGCGGGACGCGGTGTCGCAACGACATGTGACGAACACCGGCTCGACGCACTGC
>JBEDDY010000240.1:0-4127 GCA_041176025.1 Actinomycetota bacterium
GTCGTGGTTCGAGCGCGGCTCGCTCAGTCTCTACTTCATGCATGCAATGGCAGACAGCGAGCCCGTGGAGGCACTACTGGAGATGAACACTTCCGCGCTGCCCACGACGAACGCGCAGGTGAACGCCCGAATGCTGACGCCGGAAGGAATCACCGTCGCCGAGGGGACCGCCAGCGGCGGTGTGACGACGGAGCCGACCGCGCTGCACTCGCGCGACCGACGTGGCGTCGACCCGTCAACACTCCGCATGCTGAAGTCGGTCCGTATCGGCCAGGAACTTGATTCGTACACGCGTGCACCGTGGGGCTCGGACCAGGTGAGGCGTCACGGCGCGGGGATCATGACGGCACCGCTCGACTGGTACGTCGGGGATTCGCCGTGGGGCGGTCCGATTTGTTCGCCACTCACGGCCTGTCGCCTGCTGGTTGCCGGCGTCACGAAGTCAATCGAGGAGTCCTGCGGGGAGTTCGTCGGCATGTACGGCGCCATCGAGGTGCGCAACCACCGCGGCCCGTTGATGCTCGACAACGAGTACACGGTCACTGGCCGGGTGCTCGACGTCGCCGACACCCCGAAGACCGAGGTTCTGTGGTTCACCACGGAGGCACGCGAGGCGGGAAACACCACGGGCGAACCTGTCGCGTCACTGACGATGATGACCCGCCTGCTGAAGGGTTCGTCACCGCTGTACGCGGGAGAATCCTGAACGACTACTGTCCGTCCGGCACCCAGTTGCCGTGGAATCCGTTCGGCACACGCACGGGCAGGTGCACCACCGCGACGGGGTCGGATGTGATGCCACGAGCGTCGAACACCGCGAGGTCGGACGTGTTTGTGTCGTTGTCGAGGCGCAGAACCATGACGTAACCGCCGTCCTCGGACTGCGCATTCTCGCGGGGAATGAACACCGGCTCCCCGTACCCGAATCTCGGCTGGTCCGACCGCGCTTCCGTGGTCATCGTCTGCAGGTCCACCTTGATGAGGGTGTCCTGACTGAACCCCTTCCCGATTCCTGCGGTGTACCCGAACCGGTACTTCTTGCCGAGCAGGTTCTCGTTGTGCCGCGGGAACTCCTGGCCGCGGTCGTCGATCCTCTGGTGGGTGGACCTCCCTGTGACGGGATTGAGTCTCCAACGGTCGAGGGTCGGCGGTCCCTCGCTCGGGCCACGACGTTCCTTGTCGAACATCTTCGGGTGACGGACCGCGTCGAACACGACTTCGTCGCCGTCGTCGTAGGCGTTCATCGGATGGAAGATGTAACAGGGGTCGATCGACACCCACTTGATGTCATCCGCACCGCCGTCGCGCGGGAGCAGACCGATTCTGGCCTCGTACCCGGGGTCCCAGAAGTACGGCAAGCCTGCGCCGGCCATCGCAGCCTCGAGGTTGAACACACACGGGAGATCGAGAACCAGCACGTACTTGTCGGTGATGTGCACGTCGTGCACCATGGGCCCACCCGGCACCGGGATGTCGACGGTCCGGCGCACGGTGCCGTCCGACCCCACGACGACGTACTGGAGCTGGTTCCCCCAGCCCCACCAGTACGTCATTGTGTGCAGCTCGCCGGTGAGGGGATCGCGCTTCGGGTGGGCGCTGAATGCGTGCGGGAGAGTGCCGCCGAACGACGACACGCGGACGGTCTCGAGCTCGTGGGACAACTCGATGGGCGGTGCACCCGCCTCCACGATCGCGAATGTCCGTCCGGCATGACCGATGACGTTCGTGTTGGCGGCGAATTGCTGGTGGTCTGCCGGCCAGTCAGACGCCGGTCGTGGTTCTCCCAGCAGGTCGGCAACATCATTGTTGCGGACCCACCGGTTGCGGTACCACTCCGCCCTGCCGTCGCGGATGCGGATGCCGTGCACCATGCCGTGACCGGAGAACCAGTGGTACTTCGCCTCGTTCACCCTCCCGAGGGGGTTCGGTCCGTTGCGGAGGTACCGACCGTTCAGTTCTCGCGGCAGGACACCGGTGACCTCAAGGTCGAATGCGGTGGTCTCCACATCGACGGGGGCAAGATTGCCCTGCAGAAACGGGTTGGGACGACTCTCTGTGGTGCTCACAAGAGCAGGTTATGCGCTGGGAGAGTCGGGGAAACTCAGGTCATGGCGACGTGGTGCTCGTGCCACTCCCGCGCCGCCGCCAGCACCTGTCCCTCCGTCATGGACTCAAGGTCGTGGTCCACGGCGCCGTCCACCCTCGCGGCGATCAGCGGGTGCTTTCGCTCCAGGTACTGGACGAAACTGAGCATGGCATTGGCCTTGCCCTTGCCGTGTCCCATCAACAGGATCGACCCGGCACCCGAGATCGCGTCGGCGACGGCACCGAAGAACACCGGGTCGTCGATCTTCCGGTGGTGGAGATGGGCACCTTGCGCCGCACGAACGTGCTTGTGGTCGGCATGAGCCCCGACCGACCTGAACATCTCCGGCTTCGCGCCGGGGACCACCCCGGCCGACCAGACCCGCGCATCACGCGTGGTCAGCGCCACCACCACGAAATTCCCGTTCGGCATTGTCGTCTCCTTCACTGTGCAGCCCCAGTTCATGGACGCCTGCCCGCATTGATAGGGCACACGGGGGCGGCTTGGTCACGGACACCCCGTCTTGGGTACGGTTCACCTGACCGTGAGTACTTCAGTCCACAATTCCCCGCAGTCGCGCCCGCTCGACGGGATCCGTGTCATCGATTTCACGCGCGTTCTCTCCGGTCCGCACTGCACACGGATGCTCTGTGATCTTGGCGCCGAGGTGATCAAGGTGGAACCACCAGATGGCGACCTCACCCGGTTCGCGTACCCGCGAGTCGGCTCCGTCTCCACCTATTTCACCCAGCAGAACATCGGCAAGCTGAACATCTCGCTCGACCTGAAGAAGCCTGAAGCCATCGCAATTATCAAGAAGATCGTCGAGCAATGTGACGTGCTCGTCGAGAACTACCGCGGCGGTGTCATGGACAAGCTCGGTCTCGGCTGGGAGGACCTGCGCGTGGTCAACCCCCGGCTCGTCTACGCATCCATCAGTGGGTACGGGAACACCGGTCCGTGGACAAACAGGCGCGCCTATGCCAGCGTGATCAACGCCGAGACCGGCATGACCGGCATCCAGTCGCGCGCACACGGTGGGCACCTGGGCAACGACCCGCACAGCCACGGAGACGTGTACACGGGCATGGAGACGGCCGCGGGAATCCTCGCCGCCCTCTTCCAGCGCACGCGCACGAACGAGGGACAGCGCATCGACGTGTCAATGGCACAGACGATGCTTTATGTGAACGAGCACACGCAGAGCGAACTGTTCGAGGGCGAGGTCAGCGACAACGTGATCCGCTCGTTCCAGCCGGGTGACTACCCGATTCTCACCGTGGGCGACGGTCGCGACGTGTTGATCAGCGGGCATCCCGCCGAGGCGGGAACGTTCAACATGTTCGTGGATGCCCTGCGCCGACCCGATCTCGTCGATGACCCGCGCTTCGTCGACGTCGCCGCGCGCAAGAAGAACATCGGCGCACTCCTCGACATCATCCGCGGGTGGGCCGCATCGTTCCCGGACGCCGCGGCAATGGAGGCAGAGTGCGACCGTGCCGGTCTCGCCTTCGGTGTGCTGCGCACGATGCCGGAACTCGTGGACACGGACTGGGGTCACGAACGCAACGTGACAGCTCAGGTCGATGACCGCAACGGCGGCACGTTCCGCATACCGAACTCACCGTGGGTGTTCTCCGCATCGGACACGTCGATCCAAGGCGAGTCGAAGTACCGCGGCGAGGACAACGCAGAGGTCGTCGCCACCTACACCGGAATGAGCGCCACGGAGATCGAGAGGCTCACCGCAGACGGCGTGCTCTCAATCCGCCTGCCCCGCACCAGATGATATTGCCCACCTAGAGCACCACATGATTGATCCACTTACACGTCTCTTCTTGAAAATTTCTGTTCGAGGAGCAAGGTCAGCTATCAATCATTTTCTGGACAAACCAGTAGTCAACCAGAAGCCTCCCGGTGAATTGTTGAGACAGGAACCAGAAGACTCATCCATTAGGCGCGAGCGAATTGAGAGAGAATTCGCTCGAAGGAAGGAACTAGAGCTCATTTCGCGACGTCAGCACGACTTTTGGGGAGAAGA
>JBEDDY010000241.1:0-2928 GCA_041176025.1 Actinomycetota bacterium
ACACGTCCTTCGTGTCGGCTCGGCGGTGGACCAGAATGTCGCCGTTCTCGGAGATCACCGCGATGAACACGCTGCGGTGGCGGAGAGCCTCAGCCCTCATCTGCCGGCGGGACACCAACCGAACCACGTTGCCCAGCCGGTCCACTTCCTCCACCGTCTCGTCGGGTGAGTTCTCGGGGTGTGCGGCAGACGGCGTGCCCATGAGATGTGCCTACCATTGGGCATGTCGAAAAACACGCTCAGCACTGACGACGCCCGCGACCAGCACGGCAATCCATCCGGGATTCTCGAACAGGCGAATGATGTCTTCGACGACATGGTCGAGCTGCGCCGCGACCTCCACCAGTGGCCCGAAGTCTCGAACCATCTTCCCCGCACGCGGGAGCGCGTGCTCCAGTCGCTCGAGGGCCTGCCGCTCGACATCACCCTGCACCAGAACACGAGCGGAATCGCCGCGATGCTGACCGGCGGCAAGCCCGGCCCGACAGTGCTGTTGCGCGCCGACATGGACGCCCTTCCCATGCCGGAGGACACGAACGTCGACTTCAGGTCGAAGGTGGACAACGTGATGCACGCATGCGGCCACGACACGCACACGGCAATGCTCATGGGCGCGGCGAAGATCCTCTCCGCCCGCAAGGCGGACATCCCCGGTCGCGTCCTCTTCATGTTCCAGCCCGGCGAGGAAGGCCACAACGGCGCGAGCGAGATGCTCGCCGAGGGTCTCCTCGATGTCGGAACGGAGTCGCCGGTGACCGGTGCGTTCGCCATCCATGCCGCATCGAACATCCCCGGCGGATTCCTCGGTCTGAAGGGCGGCACGATGATGGCGTCGAGCGACTTCATGAACATCACCGTGAAGGGCCGCGGCGGCCACGGAAGCGCGCCGCACTTCACGCTCGACCCCGTGCCGGTTGCGTGCGAGATCGTGCAGGCACTGCAGACACTGGTCACGCGCCGGGTTGATGTCTTCGACCCGGGTGTCGTGACCGTCACGCAGATCCATACGGGAACCGCCAGCAACGTGATTCCCGAGTCGGCGTTCATCAACGGCACCATCCGCGCGGTGAGCGAGCGCACACGTTCGCTGATCCACGACGGCCTGCGTCGGGTTGCCGAGGGCATTGCCGCAGCGCACGGTCTGGAGGCAGAGGTCGAGATCGGCAACGGCTACGACGTGACGGTGAACGACACCGACTACGCGCACTTCGCCGCCGACGTCGCCACGGCCGTCTCCGGTGACCGCAACGTGCGCCTCATGGAGAACCCTGTGATGGGTGCCGAGGACTTCAGCTACGTGCTGAACCGCGTGAAGGGCGCAATGATGTTCCTCGGTCTCATGCCCGAGGGCATGGACATCATGAAGGCGGCGCCGAACCACTCGAACAGGGCGATGTACGAGGAGAACTACATGCGCCGCGGAGCCGCCGTGTACTCATCGATTGCGTTGCGTCACCTGGGCGTCGAGCTGAGCTGATCGCTGCCGTCACGGCATTCCGCCCGGGGGGACGATGTACGACGAGACACGAGACTGGATCAACGCCAACTGGGACGAGGCGATCACTCTCCGCGAATGGTGGGCCCGCATGCTGGGGGCACGGCTCTCCTTCCCGCGTTGGCCCTCGGAATGGTTCGGCAGGGACTGCAGCCAGCGCGACCAGAACGAGATCGCCCGCGCGTTCGGTGACGCCGGCGTCCTGAGCGCACCCACCGGGCTCGGCGTGTTGATGGGCGCCCCCGTCACGATGACCTACGGGACACAGGAGCAGAAGCAGCGGTGGCTTCCCTCGCTCGCCGATGGCACCGAGGGCTGGTGCCAGTTGTTCAGCGAGCCCGGCGCAGGTTCGGACCTCGCCAGCGTGTCGTGCCGTGCCGAACGCGACGGCGACGAATGGGTGATCAACGGGCAGAAGATCTGGACATCAGGTGCACTTCACTCCTCGCGGGGGATGCTCGTCGCGCGTTCCGACTTCGACCAGCCGAAGCACAAGGGCATGACCTACTTCATCATCGACCTCGAACAGCCGGGCGTCGAGATCCGTCCCATCAAGCAGATGAACGGCATGGCCCACTTCAACGAGGTGTTCTTCACAGACGCGCGCGTGAGTGATGCCGACCGTGTCGGCGACGTGAACAACGGATGGGCCGTCACCACGGCAACCCTCGGCTTCGAACGCAGCGGTCTGTCGGAAGGAGCCGGTGGCGGCATCCGCGTGTCGGCCGGGAAGCAGGCGGGCCTCCTGGACCGACAGGTCGGTGACCTCGTGCGAGCGTCGAAGGCGGCGAAGGCACACCCCGACGAGCACGGCGGCCTGTTGAGCACGCTGCAGTCGGTGAAGACTTCCTCGGAGCTGACACCGGTGCAGCGCCAGAGGATGGTCAGACTCCACATCAACGAGCGCATCGCGGAGATGACCCGTCTCCGAATCTCGGCAGCCGCAAAAGCCGGGCGCTCGCCGGGCGCCGAGGCATCCACGATGAAGCTGCACTGGACGAACGGGCTCAAGATCTCACGCGACCTCGGCACGGAGTTGCTCGGTGCCAACGGCATGTTGACCGGCAAGGATCAGCCCGCAGAGGGAACGATCCAGCATTTCTTCCTCAGCATGCCGTCCGCGTCGATAGCGGGAGGCAGTGACGAAGTGCAGCACAACATCATCGGCGAGCGAGCGCTCGGCCTTCCGAAGGACGCCCAACCGGACCCCAACACGCCGTTCCGCGACATCCCGCGCAACTGAACCGACAGGACGAATCGATGAACACCATCTCCACCGGGATCCGACACCCGCGCAATCTCTCTGCCGATTCGAAAGGCAGCATCCACGACGATGCGACCGCCGCAGAACTCGGTTTCCGGGGCGGCACGGTGGCCGGCGACATCCACCTCGAGCAGTTCGGTGGGATCCTGGTCGAGGCATTCGGACAGTC
>JBEDDY010000242.1:0-6354 GCA_041176025.1 Actinomycetota bacterium
CAGTTCGAGCGTGAACTCCGAGACCTTCTTGTTGAACTCGGCCAGCATCAACTTGGCGATCGAGCCCTCCGGTCCGGGGTTGCCGGCCTTCGCGGCCTGGGCGCCCTTCATGTTGGTGAGACGCAGGGCCTCGCTCTTGCAGAACAACTGCATGAGGGTGTCCTTGTGGGCCGCGTTGCGCTGGTCGGCGGGCGTGTCCTGCCACACGCGGATGGCGTCGTCGATCGGGCCGCGGCGCTTGGCGTTGCCACCGCCGCCTCCGCCGATCGCGGTGCGCTCGTTCATGAGCGTGGTCAGTGCGACGCGCCATCCCTCACCGACGTCGCCGACGCGGTGCGCGTCGGGCACGCGGGCGTCGGTCATGTAGACCTCGTTGAACTCGGCCTCGCCGGTGATCTGGCGCAGCGGACGGACCTCCACGCCGGGGGCCTTCATGTCGAGGGCGAAGTAGGTCATGCCCTTGTGCTTCGGTGCATCGGGGTCGGTGCGGGTGACGAGCATGCCCCAGTCGGCAAGGTGGGCGAGCGTGTTCCACACCTTCTGGCCGTTGATGACCCACTCGTCGCCGTCACGCACTGCCTTCGTGCCGAGACCGGCGAAGTCGGAACCGGCACCGGGCTCGCTGAACAGCTGGCACCACTTCTCCTCGCCCGTGAACATGGGGCGCAGGAAGCGCTTCTTCACTTCCTCGCTGCCGTGGGTGACGATGGTCGGCCCGGCGAGCGCGATGAAGAACGTGGCCGGATCCTGTGGTGCGGCACCGGCCTTGCGGAGGCGGTCCTCGACGATCCTGTTCAGTTCCGGACGCAACCCCATGCCGCCGTGCCCCTCGGGGAAGTGCACCCATGCGAGGCCCGCGTCGAAACGCGCGCCGCGGAACGCGATGTTGTCCATCTTCTTCGGGTCGTGTGCTGCGAGGAATGCGTCGAGTGCTGCCTCGACGCGTGACGTTGCGGTGTCGGTGCTCATGGGGTCATTCTCCTTGGTCGGGGGTGTTCAGGGCAAGGCGCGCGAGGAATGCGGGATGCTCAGAGGATGCGGTACACGTCGTAGTCGACGGTGCCGGCACCGGGGGTGCCGACGGCGACCGCCTGGATCCCGTTCAGCCACGCGTAGCGCTCGTCCCCGGTCTCGAACAACGGTGCGGTGGTGATGCGGGGGCCGCTGTCGGAGGGCGCCATGATGCCGCGGTAGTGGGTGTGGATCACCGCGCCGTCGTCGGTGTTGATCAGCGCGCGGACGTCGAGCTGTGCGGTGCCGTCGGCGCGCATGGTCAGCCAGTCGGCGCCGAGGTGGGCGAGGGTGCCGTTGACCTTCGGTCCGGTGACGGTGCCGCCGTTGATGCCCACAATCACGCGGGTGCCGTGCGGACCGCCGGGCACCACTGCGGGCGCATCGAGGGTGGCGTGGAGGTGGAAGAGGAACTCGACGTTCAGGGCTGTGACATCACTCATGGGTGCGAACACTACGCCCCGACCGGTGGCCGATTCTCATCCGGCGCGGAGCGGCCCGTGGGGCAGGTTCGGCAGCACCCATTCGGCGAACCGTTCGGCCTCGTCGATGTGCGGGTAGCCCGAGAAGATGAAGGCGCCGATCCCGAGATCGCGGTACTGCAGGATCTTCTCGGTGACCTCGGCGGGGCTGCCGACGAGCGCGGCACCGCAACCACTGCGTGCCTTTCCGATGCCCGTCCACAGGACCGGCTCGACGAATCCGTCGGTGGCAGAGGCGCTCCGCAGCTCTGCCTGGCGGCGAACGCCCACGCTCTGGCTGTCGAGGGAACGGGAACGGATCCTGTTGCCCTCCTCCTCGTCGACGGCGGCAATCAGGTGGGCGGCGGCAGCGTATGCCTGCTGGGACGTCTCGCGAACGACCACATGCACGCGGTACCCGAACGACAAGGGCCGCCCGGCAGCGGCCGCGCGCGCCGATACATCGTCGATGGTCCGCCTGATCTCGTCCGTCGTGTCGGGCCACATGAGGTACACGTCCGCCCCGTGAGCAGCGGCATCGCGCGCCTCGGTGCTGAGGCCACCGAAATAGAACGGAGGCGAGGTGTGTCCCGCCGCGATGCGGGGAGGGTCGATGTCGAAGTGCAGGAACTCACCGTCCGTGCGCAGGTGCTCGCCGTTCATCAACGTGCGCAGAGCGTCCATGGTCTCCGCGGTCCGCCTGTACCGCGCCGGCCCGTCGAGGGTCTCGCCCGGCATCTCCGACGAGATGATGTTCACGGTCAGCCGTCCGTCGAGAATCCTGTTGAGCGTGGTCAGCTGTCGCGCGAGCTGCGGCACCCACATCTCGCCGACGCGCACCGCCACGAGCAGACGGGAGTTGCGGATGCGCGGCGCGATCGCCGCCGCGAACGCAACGGTGTCGATGCCGAGTTGGTAGCCCGACGGCAGGAGGACGTTGTCGAAGCCGAGTTCGTCCACGCGCCCGACGATGTCCGCGCAGTGTTCCCAACTGCTCAGGAGGTCGTCCCGGACGACGCCGAGCTGCTCGTAGTCGTCGTCGCAGAGCGCGCCGAACCAGCTGACCTCGATGTCGCCCGTCACGGGAGGGGGATTCCCTCGCTCGCCTCGACGATGCGGTACAGGTCGCGCCTCGTCAGGCGCACCGATGTCGCCCGTGCTGCGTCGGCCAGTCGGGAAGGATCCTGCGAGCCGATGATGGCCACGGGCTTCGACGGGTGGGCGAGAACGAACGCGACAGCGACGGCGGAGCGGGTCACGTCGTTCGATGCGGCGAGTTCGTCGAGAACTGCCAGGAGTCCCGGGCGGATGCCCTCGCCGGTCGCGATGCGGCCACCCGCGAGGGGGCTCCATGCGAGCGGCACCAGTGACTTCTTGATGCAGTGGTCGAGGGTGCCGTCACGGAGCGGTTCGAGATGCGCCGCCGAATACTCGGGCTGGACGCTCGCGAGGTTGAACGACAGGCGCGCCTCCAGGAGTGTCGTCTGGCTGAGCGTGTAGTTGGAGACGCCCACCTCGCGGACGAGGCCACGACTGCGCAGGTTGGTGAACGCCGCGAACACTTCGTCGGGGTGCGTGAAAATGTCGGGACGGTGCACCTGGTACAGGTCCACGTGGTCTGTTGCGAGCCTCCGCAACGATGCCTCGCACGCCTCGACCAGGTACTTCGACGTCGAGTCGTACGGCTGGCCGGGGATGATGCCGCCCTTCGTCGCGAGCACGATGCGGTCACGCAGGCCGGGCTGACGGGTGAACAGACGCCCGAGAGACTCCTCGCACGAGCCGAACGCGGAGCCGCCCCAGTCCAGGCCGTAGACGTCGGCCGTGTCGATGAGGTTCATGCCGAGGTCGACCGCGGTGTTGATGGAGACGGCCGTGGCGTCGTCTGACCCAGTGAGCCGCCAGCACCCGAAAGCGACGGGCCCGACGGGCGGGAGCTGGCCGATCGTGCGTGGTGCATCGAGCGACACCATCGCGTCGGAGACGGCGGGCATGTTCTGGTCGGTCATCGCGTGCCTCCGGACGGCAGTTCAGTGAGCAGGTCGGGGGTGAGCTCGGCGAGCGATCGTGCGCCGCACAGTCTCATCGTGCGCACCATCTCGTCGGTGAGCATCCCAAGCGCGCGTTCCACGCCGGCCTCGCCGGCCGCGCCGAGTCCGTAGAGGTAGGACCGCCCCATCGTGCATGCTGTGGCACCCAGCGCCAGCGCCTTCACGATGTCGCCGCCACGCCTGATGCCGCCGTCGCAGATGACGGGGACCCGCCCGCCGAGAGCCTCCACGACGGGCCGCACGAGGGAGACGGGTGCGGGCGCACCGTCCAGCTGGCGCCCGCCGTGGTTCGAGAGCACGACCGCATCGACACCGCGGTCCGCGGCGATGACCGCGTCCTCCACCGTCTGGATTCCCTTGATGGAGATCGTGCCGTTCCATTCGCCCCTGAACCAGTCGATGTCGTCCCACGAGAGCGCCGGGTCGAACTGCTCGCTGATGAAGGCGGAGAGCGTGACCGCGGTGCCACTGCCGTTGTTCGACGACTGCGCGACGTTGGCGAACGTGATCGGGTCGTTGCGCACGAAGTCCCACGTCCACGCAGGGTGCATGATGCCGTCGATGATGGTGCCCGGCCCGAGCTTGGGTGGAAGCGTGAATCCCCGGCGCACGTCGCGCTCCCGTCGCCCGAGAACGGCCGTGTCCACGGTCAGCATGATGGAGTCGTACCCGCTCGACGCCGCCCGCTGCAGCATGTCGCGCACCATCGACCGGTCGCGCCATGCGTACACCTGGAACCACTTCGGGCCGTCGCTGACCCCCGCGACCTCCTCTATGGAACGGGTGGAGAGCGTGGAGAGCGTGTACGGGAGCCCGTGGTGGGCGGCGACGCGCGCAACCGCGAGCTCGCCCTGTGAGTGCGCGATGCGGGTGAAGCCGGTGGGCGAGAACACCAACGGGTACTGCAGTCGGTGGCCGAGGAGCGACGCCGTGGTGTCGATTGCGGACACGTCGCGCATCACGCGGGGCCTGAACTCGTACCGGCCGAAGGCGGCGCTGTTGTTGTGCAGTGACGTCTCGTCCTCGGCTGCGCCGTCGATGTAGTCGAAGATGCCCCCGGGCAGGCGACGCTGTGCAATGAGCCTGAGGTCCCCGATGTTCGCCGCGCGCGCGAAGCGTCGCTTGCGTGCGGACACGATCGGGGTGTCGAAACTGGCCACGGAACGCAGCGACCGGAGGATGCCCATCGAGCCGAGGCTACTGGCGGGCCCGAAATCGTGACTGCCCCGTCGGGTGGGGGAGAATCGGACCGTGAGTTTCCCTTCCGACCTCGAGATAGCCCAGGCGGCGTCGCTGCGCCCGATCACCGAGATTGCCGGTGCGCTCGGTCTGTCGCCCGACCACGTGGAGACGCACGGGAAGCACGTCGCGAAGATCGAACTGGACGCGATCGGCGAGGCGTCATCGCGGCCGCGGGCGAAGTACGTGGTGGTCACGGCGATCACCCCGACGCCGTTGGGGGAGGGAAAGACGACGACATCGGTCGGGCTGGCCCAGGCGATGGCGAGGATCGGGAAGAAGGGGTTGCTGGCACTGCGCCAGCCGTCGATGGGCCCGACATTCGGCATCAAGGGCGGCGCAGCGGGCGGCGGACACAGCCAGGTGGTGCCGATGGAGCTGCTGAACCTGCACCTCACGGGCGACTTCCACGCCGTGACGGCGGCACACAACATGTGCGCCGCGATCCTCGACAACCACCTCCACCAGGGGAATGCGTGCGGCATCAACCCGAAGACGATCACATGGCGGCGCGTCCTCGACGTGAACGACAGGTCGCTGCGCAACGTCATCATCGGTCTCGGCGGCAAGGACGACGGCGTGACACGCCAGTCGGGTTTCGACATCACCGCGGCATCGGAAGTGATGGCCATCCTCGCTCTCTCCACGTCGGTGGAGGACATGCGGGCGCGGCTCGGTCGCATCGTCGTGGGGTACACCGATGACGATGTCGCCGTGACTGCGGAGCAGATCGGCGCCGCCGGTGCTATGGCGGTCATCATGCGTGATGCGCTGAAGCCGAACCTGATGCAGACCCTGGAGAACACGCCGGCGTGGATGAGCGCCGGCCCGTTCGGGAACATCGCGACGGGGAACTCCTCGGTCATCGCCGATCTCCTCGGCATCCACCTGTCCGAGTACCTGATCACCGAGGCGGGGTTCGGGGCCGACATGGGTGCCGAGCGCTTCTTCAACATCAAGTGCCGTGTGTCGGGTCTCAGGCCCGACGCGGCGGTCCTCGTCACCACCGTGCGCGCGCTGAAGGCACACTCGGGCCGGTTCCGCATCGTCGCGGGGAGGCCTCTGCCTGATGAGCTCCTCGCCGAGAACCCCGACGACGTCCGTGCGGGTGCCGCGAACCTGGCCAAGCAGATCGAGAACGTGAAGGTCCACGGGGTGTCTCCCGTCGTGGCCATCAACGCCTTCCCCACGGACCACCCCAGCGAGCACGAAGTGATCAGGGAGATCGCCGAGTCGCTCGGTGCGCGGGTGGCGGTGTGCACCCACTTCGCCGACGGAGGTGCCGGTGCGGTGGAACTTGCCCACGCCGTGGTGCGCGCGTGCGAGGAACCCACGGACTTCCGGTTTCTCTATCCCGATGACGCGTCGCTCGCGGACAAGATCGAGACGGTGGCCACCCGGATCTACGGGGCGGCGCGCGTGGAGTACTCGAACGAGGCGCGGACGCAACTGGCGCGTTACGAGAAGAACGGCTTCGGGAACCTGCCCGTGTGCATCGCCAAGACCCACCTCAGCATCAGCGGCGACCCGTCGTTGAAGGGGGCCCCCACCGGGCACACCTTGAACGTGCGCGAGGTGCGGGCATCCGTCGG
>JBEDDY010000243.1:0-6559 GCA_041176025.1 Actinomycetota bacterium
GCAGCCACCAACCTCGGTGTGTTCGGCATCGTCATCGCTGTCGCGCGCAAGACCCGCAGCGGGGAGATCAGCAGCTACGGCGGTCTCTTCGGGTACGCACCGGGTCTCGCGAGCCTCATGACGATCTTCATGGCGTCGCTCGCCGGCATCCCGCCGCTCGGCGGCTGGTTCGGCAAGTTCACCGCGTTCCAGGCGCTGATCTCGGCCGGAACCGGGTGGAGCTATGCACTCGCAGTCGTCGGTGCCGTCAACTCCGTCGTCGCGTTCGGTTACTACGGCAGCATCCTGCGCGAGATGTGGATGAAGCCCGCACCGCACGGCGACACGGCGCCCATCGTCGTTCCGTCGGCCATCTCGGTCGCTCTCGCCATCACGGGTCTGTCCACCCTGGTACTCGGCGTGCTGCCCGGTCTCGTGATCCACTTCGGTGACCTCGCCGGTCTCACCGGTGCCTTCGGCAACTGACGAGATCCGCGCCGCCATCTTCGCGGCGGACGGCAGCATCTCCTTCCGGGAGTTCATGAATCTTGCGCTGTACGGCGCGAACGGCTTCTACACGTCCGGCGGTCATGCTGGTCGCAGGGGCGACTTCATCACGTCACCGGAAGTCGGCCCGCTGTTCGGTGCCGTTCTCGCGCGCATGATCGACGCAGAATGGCGGCGCCAGGGAGAACCGGCGTCGTTCACCGTCGTCGACGCAGGCGCGGGGCCGGGAACACTGTGCCGCGGGATCCTGTCGGCCGAGCCTGCTTGCAGCCGCGCGCTGCAGCTCATCGCAGTCGAGTCGTCAGCAGCGCAGCGTGAGATGCATCCCGTGGGCATCGTGTCGATGGGCCGCATGCCGGAACGAATCGAGCACGGTGTCATCATCGCGAACGAACTGCTCGACAACCTGCCGTTCGATTTGTGGGTGCACGACGGTGGTTGGCGCGAGTCGCACGTGGTGTCACAAGGGGAGGGATTCGGGGAAGTCCTGCGCACAGGAACCCCGGGGTTCCCGCTGCGCGAGGGTGCACCGCACGGTGCACGTGCGCCGGTGCAGTCCGCCGCGCAGGAGTGGCTGCGCACGGTACTCGGTTCGTTGTCGAACGGCACGGTGTTCGTCATCGATTACTGCACCGCCCGCACGGTGGAGGCTGCGGCCATGCCGTGGCGCGGGTGGTTGCGCACGTACGCGGGTCACGAACGGGGAACGCACTACCTGAAGGACCCGGGCTCCCAGGACATCACCACCCAGGTGATGATCGACCAGCTTGCCGCGGTTCGCGAGCCGGACGCCGTGCGCACGCAGGCACAGTTCCTGCAGCTGTGGGGAATCGAGGAACTGGTGGCGGAGGGCGCGCGCATCTGGCGCGAGAACGCGGCCGCGCCGACCCTTGCCGCGATGAAGATGCGCAGCCGCATCAGCGAGTCCGAGGCACTGCTCGACCCGGCGGGCCTCGGCGCGTTCTCCGTTCTCGAGTGGCGCGCCTGATCAGGCCACGACCTTGTCGGGTCGGCTGGTCAGCCACGCCCCGCAGATCACGATGCACATGCCGAGAACGGCGAGCCCGGTGACCTTCTCGTCGCGGAACAGCAGGCCCAGCACCGTTGCCACGATCGGCGTGAAGAACACGCCGATGACACCGCGCACAGCGCCGGCGCGCACCATCAGCATCCCGTACATCACGTAGGCGAAGCCGGTCCCGAGCGCGCCCAGCACGATCAACGCGAACACAGCCGACCAGGCGAACGTGCTGTCGAAGAACGCGGGCAGGCCGAGGGGGAGGGAGAACAGCAGGGCGAACAGCTCCTGCCACAGCAGGACGGTGAGCGTGCCGTACTTCACCTGCATCTCTCGCGAGAGGATGCTGGTGAACGCGTAGCAGCAGGTTGCCGCGAGCAGGAAGAGCACGCCGTGCACCGATGCGCCCTTGCCGTCCCCGACGGAGCCGAACGAGATGAACGCGATGCCGACGAAACCGATCAGAACCGCCATGATGCGCCGCCTCGACGGCATCGAGCGGGTCAGGATCGCCGCGGCGACGACCGTGGTGACCGGGATCGAGCCGTTGATCATGCCGGTGATCGACGACGACACCGATTTCTCGGCGAGCGGGTACAGGTAGAACGGGATGGTCATCGCGACGAACCCGAGCAGCGCCACGCGCGGGACGTCCTCTCGCGCGATGCGCCTGCGGGCGGCGGGGAAGCAGGCAAGTGCGAGGGCACCGAACCCCAGCCGCGCCACGGGGACCACGCCCGTCGCCACGTGGTCGATGGCAATGGCGATGAACAGGAACGAGGCACCCCATGTGAGGGCCACCGCTGACGTCATCGCCCATTCGGCCGGACCGAAGTGGTGCTGGGTGTCCCTGCCGAGGTTGGTGTTGCTCACGGTGAGCCAGTCTTGCCGCCCGCCCAGCAGAACCAAGGGTCCTGTTCACTAATCTCGCTGGTACCGACCAGGGGGTAATGGCATGGCCGAGAACCACGACGCAATCGACGACCTGATGGTGGAACAACGCAGGTTCCCGCCGTCAGAGGCGTTCAAGAAGAACGCCCTCGTCGTGGGCACCCACCTGTACGACGAGGCGAACGAGGACTACCAGGGGTTCTGGGCGCGCCAGGCCGCCGAACTGGTGGAGTGGTCGAAGCCGTGGCAGACCATCTGCGAGTGGGACCTGCCCTTCAGCAAGTGGTTCGTGGGCGGCGAGCTGAACGTGTCGTGGAACTGCCTCGACCGTCACGTGCTCGCCGGTCGTGGTGACAAGGTGGCCTTCCACTTCGAGGGCGAGCCGGGTGACTCGCGAACCGTCACGTACTCCGAACTTCTCGACGAAGTCCAGAAGTTCTCGAACGTCCTGAAGGGTCTCGGCGTCAGGAAGGGTGACCGCATCAACATCTACCTGCCGATGATCCCCGAGGCGGCAGTCGCCATGCTCGCCTGCGCGCGCATCGGAGCTGCGCACTCGGTGGTGTTCGGCGGCTTCTCGTCGCAGGCACTCGCGGACCGCATCAACGACGCCGAGGCGAAGGTGCTGATCACCGCCGACGGCGGCTGGCGCCGCGGCGAGGTCTTCCCGCTGAAGAAGCAGGCCGACGAGTCACTCGAGTCGGCACCCTCCATCGAGAGCGTCGTCGTGGTGAAGCGCGGCGGGAATGACGTCGACATGAAGGCGGGCCGTGACCACTGGTACCACGACCTGATGGCGAATGCCGATCCCGTGTGCCCGGCCGAACCCATGGACGCCGAGCAGCTGCTGTTCCTGCTCTACACGTCGGGCACCACCGGCAAACCGAAGGGCATCATGCACACCACCGGTGGCTACCTGACGCACGTCACCTACACGCACAGGTACGTGTTCGACCTTCATCCCGAGACCGACATCTACTGGTGCACCGCCGACGTCGGCTGGATCACCGGCCACAGCTACATCGTGTACGGACCGCTCTCGAACGGCGCCACGCAGGTGATGTACGAGGGAGTGCCCAATTTCCCCGGCAACGACCGCATGTGGGAGATCATCGAGAAGTACAAGGTGACGATCTTCTACACCGCACCCACCGCCATCCGCACGTTCATGAAGTGGGGCGTCGAGGAACCGGCGAAGCACGACCTGTCGTCGCTGCGACTTCTCGGCAGCGTGGGTGAGCCCATCAACCCGGAAGCCTGGATGTGGTACTCCGAGAACATCGGACGCAACAACTGCCCGATCGTGGACACGTGGTGGCAGACGGAGACCGGCGGCATCATGATCTCGCCGTTGCCGGGCGCCACCACCACGAAGCCCGGATCGGCAACGTTCCCGTTGCCCGGTGTGAACGCCGAGCTCGTCGATGACGCCGGCAAGCCGGTCACGAAGGGCGGCGGTTACCTCACCCTCACCACCCCGTGGCCCGGAATGCTGCGCGGCATCTGGAAGGACCCCGAGCGCTACAAGGATGCGTACTGGAGTCGATTCGACGGTCGCTACTTCGCAGGCGACGGCGCAAAGCTCGACGACGACGGCTACCTGTGGTTGCTCGGCCGCGTCGACGACGTGATGAACGTGTCGGGTCACCGCATCAGCACCACCGAGGTGGAATCGGCGCTGGTGTCGCACCCGTCGGTGGCGGAAGCGGCGGTGGTCGGGGCGAACGACGCGACGACAGGCCAGGCGATCATCGCCTACGTGACCCTCGTCGGCGGCAAGGAAGTGGATGAACAGGTGCTGCGCAACCACGTGGCACAGGAGATCGGTGCCATCGCGAAGCCGAAGACCATCTACTTCACACCGGAACTGCCGAAGACGCGAAGCGGCAAGATCATGCGGCGCCTGCTGCGTGACGTGGCCGAGGGCCGCAACCTGGGTGACACGACCACGCTGGCCGATTCCAGTGTGGTGAACGAACTGCAGAAGCGCGCCGCCGAGGCACCCAGCGAGGACTAGAGCACTGTCGCCACGATCAACGCGATCGACAACGACGTGAGCACGCCGATGATCCGTTGCGTCTGACGCCGGATCTCCGACGACAACAACCCGGTCATGTCGGCACGTAACCCGGTCATCTCTGTCCGCACCTCAGCGAACCCGGTGCGTACCTCAGTCCGTAGGTCAGCAATCTCCATGCGGACATCACTGATGTCGGACTTCAACTCTGCACGCAAGTCGTCAATGGCTGCATCGAGTTGGTGCACGCGCACGATGTCATCCCAATCGCGCGGTGTCGCAAGATGCATGAACGTGTTCGCCGGTCCGGTGCCGGTGAAGCCGCGCATGGCCTGGTGCAGTTCGAGCCGTTCGGGTTCGGTCACCATGAGCATCGACGTCCTTTCCTCCCGGAGTTGACGGGAATGTGGGCGGGACGGGGCGCCCGGCGGAACTAGTCGCGGAAGTTCTCGAACTGGAGCGGCAGTCCCAGGTCCTCGCCCTTCAGCAGGGCCATGACGGCCTGGAGGTCATCGCGCTTCTTCGAGGTCACGCGCACCTGCTCGCCCTGGGTCTGGCTGGAGACGCCCTTCGGGCCCTTCTCCTTGATCAACTTGTTGATCTCCTTGGCCTTGTCGCTGGTGATGCCCACCTTGATGGTGACCACCTGGCGCACGGTGTCGCCCGAGGCCTGCTCGAACTTGCCCCACTCGATGCCCTTCAGGGACAGGCCGCGCTTCACGAACTTCTCCTCCAGCAGCACCCGCACGGCGCGGGCCTTTTCCTCGCTGATGGTCTTGATCGTGATCACCAGTTCCTTCTGCTCGATGGAGGAGTTGGTGCCCTTGAAGTCGAACCGCTGGCTCATTTCCCGTTCTGCCTGGTCCACTGCGTTGCGCAGTTCCTGGCGGTCAACCTCGGAGACAACATCGAAAGACGGCATGCAGAGAAGGCTAGTGATGCCGATAACCTTGGCGACTCCATAGGGGTCGGTGCCCGAGCGGCCAAAGGGAGCAGACTGTAAATCTGCCGGCACTGCCTACGGAGGTTCGAATCCTCCCCGGCCCACCACGGTGAAAACCGTGAACTGAAAGGCGAAAGCCAGACAGCCCAACCCGTATGTGACCCTGCCGGAAGCAATTGCCGGCGGGGTCGCATATTTTTCCGGCCCGGTTCTGGGCACCCGTGCGGTGGGATCAGGCCCCGGGGCGTTCGTGCAGCAGGACCTGCATCAGGCAGACGTCCAGCCACTTGCCGAACTTGCGGCCGACCTCGCGCTCGACGCCGACTTCGCGGAAACCGAGTGCCTCGTGCAGGCCGATCGAGCCAACTGACAACGTTGTAATTCGTGCCATCACGGTGTGGAACCCGCCGTCGGAGGCGGTGTCCAACAGGTGGGCCAGGATGACCCTGCCGATCCCGCGCCGGCCCATGTCCCGGCGCACGTAGACGGAGTCCTCCACGGTGGTGCGGTAGGCGGCCCGTTCCTTGTAGGGCGAGAGGGCCCCGAAACCGACCACTTCACCCCCCAGCTCGGCCACGAACACCCCGAACGCGCCTTCCCGGGCGTTCTGCCAGTCCAACTGGTCCTGGGCAGACCGTGGGACCAGGTCGAAAGTGCTGGTCTCGTTCTCCACCTCGTGGTTGTAGATCGCGGCGATTGCGGGCGCGTCTGCGGGCGTCGCGCGGCGGACAGAGACGGTTTCCATCGGCCAAGAACCTAGTGGCGGTTTGGGAAATATCACCGCTAGCCTTTCCCGTCTGGCTCGTTGAGGCTTTGCTTCAGCGCGCACGCCCTCTTAGCTCAGTCGGCAGAGCGTTTCCATGGTAAGGATAAGGTCGTGGGTTCGATTCCCACAGAGGGCTCAGCCATTTGGCGTTGGCCCGGACCCCCGGGTCGCCATCAGATGGTTCGACCAATACGGCAGGGCGTCGTAGCTCAGTTGGTCAGAGCATCCGGCTCATAATCGGAAGGTCATCGGTTCGATCCCGATCGACGCTACAAGACAGAGACAACAAGGAACCTCAGGAGAGAACAGTGTCAAAGGCAAAGTTTGAGCGCACAAAGCCGCACGTGAACATCGGCACCATGGGTCACATTGACCATGGCAAGACCACGTTGACGGCTGCCATTTCGAAGACGTTGGCTGATCGTGGGTTGGCTGATT
>JBEDDY010000244.1:0-15633 GCA_041176025.1 Actinomycetota bacterium
TCCGAGTGCGGACCGCTTGGACGTGCCGTTGAAGATGACGTCCTCCATCTTCTGCGAGCGCACGGAAGACGGTGCCTGTGCGCCGAGAACCCACGCGATTGCGTCGACGACGTTCGACTTGCCCGAACCGTTCGGACCGACGACAACGGTGACGCCGGGCTCCATTTCGAGCACGGTTGCATCGGCGAAGGATTTGAATCCCTTGAGCGTCAAAGATTTGAGGAACACTGCGGTGCCAACAGTAATTCAGTCGTTGTGATTCGGAGGGATGATAGGTGCCTGTGGAAAACCCCGCGGCACCCCGGTGACGTGTCGGTCAGCGCTGACAACGCGGGCAATAACTGGTCGATCGACCTGCGGCCATCACCCGTTTGATGACACCTTTTCCACAGGACACGCATCCCTCACCCTCGCGTCCGTAGACCATGTGGTGCACCTGGAACCAACCGGTGTTGCCCTCGACGTCCACGTACTGGGTGTCGTCGAGAGTCGATCCGCCCGCCGCGATCGCATCGGTGAGCACCGAGACAATGTTCGTCGCGAGCAACCCGACCTGCTTCTTCGTCAACGTGTCGACTGGTCGGTCCCACCGCATGCGGCACCTGTGGAGGATCTCATCGGCGTAGATGTTCCCGATGCCTGCGACCACGTGCTGGCCGAGCAGGACTGGTTTGATGGCTCCGCGACGCCCCTGCAGGGCGACGCGGAGCACGTCCGCGTCGAACGGTTCGCATATCGGGTCGACACCGAGTCGTGCCAGCTCGGGAAGGACGGCGTTCTCCATGGCCGGGTCGTACACCACCACCTCGCCGAAGGTGCGCGGATCGACGAACCACATCTCCTCGGTGACGCCGTCGCGTTCATCCAGGGGCAGGACCACGTGCGTGTGCGGCGGTCGTTCGGTGCCCGACTCGGCGATCAGCACGCGTCCGCTCATGCGCAGGTGGATCATGACCCTGTCACCGGAGTCCAGGTCGCACAGCAGGTACTTGCCCCGCCGGCGTGCGTTCAGGAGGGTCGCGCCGGTGAGGCCCGCGATGACTGCCTCCCTGCCGACACGTCGCACCGACCGTTCACGACCGACCGTGACGTTCCCGATGCGGCGACCGACGACGCGGGACTCGATGCCCCTGCGCACCGTCTCGACCTCGGGCAGCTCGGGCATGTCAGTGCGTGAGCCTGGCGATCGCCTCGCGTGCGGCCACCTGTTCGGCCGCCTTCTTCGTGCGGCCCCGCCCGGTTCCCAGGGTGCGGTTCCCGACGACGACGTTCGCGGTGAACACACGGTCGTGGTCGGGACCCTCTCCGAGGGTCTCGTAGTGGGGCGCGTGGTGGCCCTGCTGGGCGCAGATTTCCTGGAGGGCGGTCTTTGCATCGACCGTGTCGAGAACGGGGATCATCTCTTCCACGGAACCGGCGAGCTGGCGGTGGACGAAGTCGCGTGCGGCTGCGTCGCCACCGTCGATGTAGATGGCACCGATGACCGCCTCGAACGCGTCGGCAAGGATCGAGTCCTTGTCGCGACCACCGCCGGTGGCCTCGCCGTGCCCGAGCATGACGAAACCGCCGAGTCCGATCTCGCGCGCACGGTCCGCGAGAGCGTGCGTGTTCACCACGGCCTGGCGGAGATCGCTCAACCTTCCCTCGGGGTCGTCCGGCAGGCGGTGGTACGCGACATCCGCGATTACCCAGCCGAGAACCGCGTCACCGAGGAACTCGAGACGTTCGTTGGAGATGGGCTCGTCGAACTCGGCCTGGTACGAACGGTGCAACAGGGCGAGCCGCAGGTGGGTCTCGTCGAGGAACCGGTAGCCCAGGCGACCCATGAGGTCGTTCAGGTCGGGTTCGACCGGGCGTTCCATGTCGGTCAGGCGCCGTGGGCGTGCATCACGTAGTCGACTGCGTCACGGACCGTCTTCAGTTCCGACAGTTCGTCATCGTCGAACGCGAATCCCTCGAGCGTCGCGGAGAACTCGACCTCGAGCGCATCCACGAGTTCGATCAACGCGATGGAGTCGGCCCCGAGGTCGTCCACGAACGTCTTTTCCTCGGTGACGAGCGCGGGATCGATCTCGAGGATCTCACCGAGATGACGGGCGACGGTCGCCACGACGGAGCTGCGTTCGATGGATGCCATGTTGATGTCCTGTTTCTTCAGTCGTTGGTGGTTGCCGAGATGGCCTCGCGGATGGCGCCGACCATGTCCGTCTGCACCATCTCCTGGGCGACCTTGATGCCGTTGACCATCGCGCGCGACGTGCTCGAGCCGTGCGAGATGATGCACACGCCGTCGATGCCGAGCAGGATCGCACCCCCGGTGTTCTCCGGGTCGAACGTCGCGTACATGGGCAGCAATGCGGGCATGAGCGCGTCGGCGTGCTCCTTGTATTCCGGCTGGGTGATGGCCTCGAACAGCGCCTTGATGACGCCGCGGAGAGTGCCCTCGAGCGTCTTCAGCACGACGTTGCCGGTGAACCCGTCCGTCACCACCACGTCGACGGTGTCGGTCATGATGTCACGACCCTCGACGTTGCCGATGAAATTGATGCCCGGCGCGACGGCCAGAAGGTCGTACGCCTCCTTGCGCAGCGTGTCACCCTTGCCGGGTTCCTCGCCGATGGAGAGAAGCCCCACCTTCGGGTTCTCGATGCCGTAACGCTTGCGCGCGTACACGGAACCCATGACGGCGAACTGCACCAGCCAGTCGGCCTGCACCTCGGCATTCGCACCGGCGTCCAGCAGCACGGTCGGCGTGGAACCGGGAACGGGGACCGGCGTGGCGATCGCGGGACGGTGGACACCCTTGATGCGGCCCATGCGCAGCAACGCGCTCGCCATGGTGGCGCCGGTGTTCCCGGCCGAAATCATGGCGCTGGCCTGTCCGTCGCGCACTGCTTCGGCGGCGCGCACGAGGGTGGAGTCCCGCTTCTTGCGGACTGACGACGCGGGGTCGTCGTCCATCTCGATGACCTCGCTCGCGACGATCAACGGGAGACTGCCCGCGCCCTCGAGAGCGTCCGGCCCGACGAGAACGACGGGGAAACCTGCGTCTGCGGCTTGCTGGGCGCCAGCGACGATTTCGGCGGGGGCGCGGTCGCCGCCCATCGCGTCAACGGCGATCGGCAACATCAACGAAAGAGGCTTACTGCTCGACCTGAACGGCCACGCGACCCTTGTACCAACCGCAGGTGCCGCACACGGTGTGGGGCAACTTCGCGGCCTGGCAGCGCGGGCAGGTGCTGCGCGACGGGGCGCCGAGACGCCAGTTCGAGGCGCGACGCATGCGAGTCTTCGACTTCGACTTCTTCTTCTTGGGAACGGCCACCGTGGTCTCCCTTAACTAGAGGCACAAACGCCCTTGAGTGGGCTGGAAAAGGATAGCCCGAAACGCCGAAAACCTACTCTGAGGCCTCGGGAAGCTTCCCCTTCAGTGCCTCCAGGGCCGCCCAACGGTCGTCCGTGGCGGGAGCCGAGCACGAACATGAGCCGGTTTTGAGGTCCGTGCCGCATTGGGGGCAGAACCCCGGGCAGTCCTCCCGGCACAGCGGCCCGAGGGGGATTGCGACAAGCAGGTTCTCCCGCACCATGGGCAGCAGGTTGATCTGGTCGTTCTCGATGGCATACGCATCCGGGCTGTCGGCCACCACCTGGTACAGCTCATCGACGTCGATCCGCATGCGCTCGCGCAACGGGGTGAGACAGCGCCGGCACTCCCCCTTCCACGTCGCCGCGGCGTGGCCGTGGACGGAGATCCCGTTCGACAGCGCCTCGAGGTGCACCTCGACGTCGACACGTTCATCGGTCATCCGGGTGTCGTCGAACGCAAGGTCAGCCGATGCAACGGAGACGACGACGTCCTTCGTGTTGCCCGGCCGACGGAGGAGCTCGACGACGTTGACGATGAGGGGCGTCGCCACGGGAGCAGTGCCTAGAAACGGTCCTGGTCGAAGAAGGCGTTGCCCTGGTCACCGGTCTCGGGCTGTGCGGTCTCCGGTTCGGGTTGCTCGTGCATGCCGATCGAGAGCCGCGTGCGTCCGGTGTGCACGGTCTTCTGCAGACGGTCGAGGAGGATCTCGAAGCTGGCGAGTCGCTGGTCGAGGAAGTCCTCGGTCTCGTTCCGCTGGCGGCGGCTTTCTTCCTCGGCGGCCTCGACGACCTGGCGGGCGCGTGACTCCGCGGCACGCACGACCTCGGTCTTCTGCACCATCCGCTCCGCCTGCTGGCGTGCGGCGGCGATGATCTCGTCGGCCTCGCGCTTCGTCTTGTCGAGGAACTCCTGGCGTTCCTTCAGCATCCAGCGCGCCTGGCGGATCTCCTCGGGCAGGCGCTCGAGAGCGTCCTCCAGCAACTCGATGACCTCGTCACGGTCGATGCGCGGCGTGCTGCTGAGGGGAACGCTGGGGGCAGTCGCAATGATGTCGACGGTGCGGCGCAGGAGGATCTCGGTGTCACCCAGGCGGGCCTGCACCGGTGCGGGCTGCGGGTAGGTGTCGTCGATCAGGTCGTCGTCGAAGTCGTCGAAATTGTCGCGGGGCATCACTTTCTCCGGTTCAGGATGGACGTGAGGTCGTTCACGATGGACGGGTGCACCATCGACGAGATGTCACCGCCGTTCGCGGCGATGTCCCGGATGTACCGGCTGCTGATGAACGAGAACGCCGGCGTGCAGGGCACGTACACCGTGCGGACGCCCGACACCGCGAAGTTCGTGTGGGCCATCTGCTGCTCCACCTCGAAGTCGCCGGACGTGCGGAGTCCCTTCACGATGCAGAGAGCCTTCACCGTGCGTGCGGCATCCACGGCAAGGCCGGGGAACGCGTCCACCGAGACTCCCTTCACGTGGGAGACCGAGGACTTCACCATGGCGATGCGCTGGTCCATGGAGAGAGCACCCGACGGCTTGTCGGGATTGTGCATGACCGCGACGACGACGGAGCCGAACAGCTCGGCCGCCTGCTCGACGACGTCGAGATGGCCGACATGGAAGGGGTCGAAACTGCCCGGGTACAACACGGTGCTCATGACGGTTCCACCGTACCTTCTTCCTGCTGCCGGCGCGTGAGAAATGTGACCATCGTGCGCCCGTACCGCTTCTCCCGCCGGCATTCCCAACCATCGGGAACGGCAATCGACGAACCCGATTCGATGACGACGAACGCATCCGGCGACACGTTCCGCACCACCGTCTGCCAGGCATCGAATCCGTACGGCGGGTCGGCAATCACGAGGGTCGCGGTGTGTGCCGAGACCATGGGGGACGTCGCATCGCCGGACACCACCGTCGAGCGCTGTTCGAGGCCGAGTGTGCGCAGGTTCGTGCGCAGCACCTCGAGTGCCTTGCGGTCCGATTCCACGAAGGTGCAGTGTGCCGCCCCGCGGGAGAGCGCCTCGATGCCCATGGCTCCGGTCCCTGCGAACAGGTCGAGCACCCGTGCCCCGTCGACCAGGTCGAGGCTGCCGAGCGCGTTGAAGACGGCCTCACGCACCTTGTCGGTGGTGGGTCTCGTCGCGTCGCCCACGGGTGATTCGATCCGCCTGCCCCGCAGGTCACCCGCCACTACTCGCACAACCGACAGACTACGGAGGTGATCACCCCGAGCGAGTCCATTGTCTGCGTCGACTGCGGTGGGCCGTGCCACCTGATCACGCTGCCCCGCGAGGACAACTCCTGGGAGATCGGCGACATCGTGACCTACCGCTGCCGCGACTGTCGCGACAGGTGGGACCTGATCCTCACGGAGGATGACTCGGACGAGCAGCCGGACTGACCGCCGCCCGGGCATCAGTTGTGCTTCGTGCCCCGGTCCAACGGGTCGAACTTCACGCCGATGAGACACGCATTCGCGATCTTCGTCGGGAGCATGTTGAACCAGAAGTTCGTGCTGAGTCGCTTGGGGTCGCGGACGAACTGCCTGTTCGACTCGACCGCCGACACCGTTCGGCGCGCAATGTCACCGGGCTCCGCCTTCGGGATGAGGTGCAGCGTGTTGAAACGGTTGACGACCTTCAGCACGGTGGGTGCCGAACCCTCGATCGTGTCCCACATCTGCGTGTCCACGGGCCCCGGCGAGAGGGTCGTGAGGTTCACCGGTGTGTTCTTCAGCTCGCGCTGCAGCGACGAGTGGAAGTTGAAGATGCCGGCCTTCGTGCCGCAGTACACCGACATGCCCGGGAAACCGGCGGTGCCGGCAAGCGACGACACGAAGACGACGTGACCACGGCCGCGCTGCAGCATGCCGGGGAGGACGTGCCGTGTGAGGAGCATCGGGGTCTCCAGGTTGAGGCGGGCGACGGTCCTGATCTCGCGTGCATCCTCCACCGCGAACGGTGTGTTGGTCTCGAGCCCGGCGTTGTTCACCAGAACGTCGATGGGCCCGTGCCGCGTCTCGATGTCGGCGATCAACGTGTCGACCACGCGGTCGTCACTGAGGTCCGCGACGACCGCGTTGCCGCTGATGGACGACGCCACCTTGTTCAATGAATCGGCACTGCGGGCCACGACCGTGACCCTCGCCCCGCGCTTCGCGAACTCGCGTGCCATCGCCTCTCCGATGCCGCGCGAACCGCCCGTCACCACGACATGCATGCCCTTGACCTTCATGCTCTCCCCCGATCGACCCGCCCGACGGCGTCACCGTAGCCCAGGTCGTCAACCCTTCAGCAGGTTGTCCTCCTGCTCGGCTGTGAAGTACAGGTCGATCTCGTCACGGAGTTCCGGGTGCGTCGACAACCCCGGGTCATCGCCGACGATGCGCACCGCCACGTCCCTCGCGGTCTGGATGAGGTCGTGGTCGGTCTGCAACGAGGCAAGACGCAGGTCGCTGCGCCCCTTCTGGATCGTCCCCATCACCGTTCCCTCGCCGCGCAGCTTCAGGTCCTCCTCCGCGAGGACGAAACCGTCGGTGGACGACACGAGGGCCTCGACACGTGGCGAGGGGTCGTCGGATTTCGTGCAGAGGAAGCACGTGGATGCGATCGCGCCTCGCCCGACGCGGCCGCGCAACTGGTGCAACTGTGCGATGCCGAACCGGTCGGCATCGAGGATGACCATCTGCGTTGCGTTGGGCACGTCGACTCCCACCTCGATGACCGTCGTGGCGACGAGCGCATCGAGGCCGCCCGAGCGGAACCGTTCCATCGTTGCCTCCTTGTCGGCGGGAGACATCCGTCCGTGAAGCAGTCCGATCGAGTGGCCGTCCAGTTCGCCGGCCGACAGTTCGTCGAACACCGTCTGGGCCGACGCCACCTCGAGCTTCTCGCTCTCCTCGATCAACGGGCAGACGACGTAGGCCTGCTCGCCCCTGCCGATCGCGTCACGCACTGATTGCCACATCGCCGATTCGGCAACCGGGGTGTTCACCCACTCGGTGACGATCGGCGTGCGCCCCGGCGGCAGTTCGTCGAGAATGCTGACGTCGAGGTCCCCGTAGACCGTCATCGCGGCCGTGCGCGGGATGGGGGTCGCCGTCATGACGAGGACGTCGGGCGTGAGACCGTCGCCGGCACCGGCTGCCTTCTCGCGGAGTTTCGAGCGTTGGTCGACACCGAACCTGTGCTGTTCGTCGACCACGACGAGCCCGAGGCTGCGGAACTCCACCTTGTCCTGGATGAGGGCCTGCGTGCCGACGACGATGTCGACCGAACCGTCGGCAAGGCCGGCGAGCACCTTCTTGCGCTGCTCCCCGGTCACCTTGTTGGTGAGAAGTTCGACCCGCACCTCCCTGCCCCCGAACAGGTTGCCGTCGTCGGGGATGACGAGTCCGTTCAACAGGCGACGGATGCCGATTGCATGTTGGTCCGCGAGCACCTCCGTCGGTGCCATCAACGCCGACTGGTGTCCACCCTGGACGGCGCGCATCATCGCCGAGACCGCCACGACCGTCTTGCCCGACCCGACGTCACCCTGCAGCAGACGGTGCATGGGGGACGCATCGGAGATGTCGGCAACGATCTCGTCGATCACGCGCTTCTGTGCCCCGGTCAGCGGGAACGGGAGTGACGCATCGAAAGCGTCGATCAACGGTCCGGTGGTGCGGTGGGCGAACCCCCGGGATTCCTGTGCGGTCTGCAACTTGCGCGCCACCAGCATGACCTGCACGCGCAGCACCTCGTCGAAGGCGAGCCGGCGCCGTGCGGCGTGGCGGACGTCCATCGATTCGGGCAGGTGGATGTCGTGCAGTGCCTGCCCGCGACCGACCAGGCCGACCCGTTCGATGACGTCGGCGGGGACGGGGTCGGCGATGCCGCGTGCTTCGCACCGTTTCAACGTGCTCTCGATCCACTTTGCGAGGTCCCACGTGCTGATGCGGGACTTCTCGCTCTGGGGATAGATCGACACGATGCGCCCGGTGCGGTCACCGATGAGGTCGACGATCGGGTTCGTCATCTGCAGGTACCCGCGGTACCGCTCGGGCTTGCCGAACACCGCGATCGTCAGGCCGGGTGTCAACTGCTTCTCGCGCCAGTTCTGGTTGAAGAACGTGAGCGAGATCTTCCCGGAGTCGTCGCTGCACCGGATCGTCACCATCCTGCGACCCGTTTTCGTCTTGAACGAACTGGACGCATCGACACGCACCACCACCATCGTGGGGACGCCCTCCTCCAGTTGGGAGACGAGGGCCTCGCGCGTGCGGTCGACCCAGCGCCGCGGGTAGGTCTCGATCAGGTCGAGGACCGACGAGATGCCGAAAGTCTCGAGTGCATCCTTCTTCTTGTCGCCGATGCCCTTCACGACATCGACGTCCATCTCCGCCAGTTCGCGTGCGGTGATGGGCCCCTTACTCAACGCCGAATAGATACGGGTACAGGGGCTGGCCGCCGCGGTGCACTTCGACCGCGACGTCGGGCCGGTTCTCGGAGACCCACGCGACGATCTGGTCCGTCTGCGCAGCGGTCGCGTCGGACCCCGTGACGATGGTCAGCAGTTCGCCCGCGTCATCGATGATGCTGTCGAGCAACTGAGTGGACGCCGACACGAGAGTGCCCGCGATCGCGACAATGCCGTCACCGCGCACGATGCCGATCCAGTCTCCGGTCGTCACCGCACCGGCATCGGTGTTCGTGTCGCGCACGGCCTGCGTGACCTCCCCGGTGGTCATTGCCTCCGCGGTGGCGGTCATGTTGCGCGCGTTCGTCTCCGCGGACGCCTCGGGGTCGTACGTGACGAGCGCTGCGAGCGCCTCGGGCATGGACGTCGTGGGGACCACACGGACGTCCTTCGTGGAGAGTTCGTCGATCTGCTTGGCAACAGGGATGATGTTCTTGTTGTTGGGCAGGATGATCACCTGACCGGCGTTCATGTGCTCGACCGCAGCGAGAAGCTCGGCCGTCGACGGGTTGAGAGTCTGACCGCCCGAGACGACGCCGTGCACTCCCAACTGGCCGAACAACTCGGCCAGCCCGTCCCCGCTCGCCACCGCGACCACGGCACAGGTGACCGGTGGGAGCACGGATGCCGGCGGCTTGTGCGACGCGGCACCGCCGATTGCGGCCTCGCGAGCCGCATGTTCCTCGGCAACCTCCTCGAACAGGTCAGTGACACGGATCTGCTTCGGGCGACCACCGAGGGAAAGAGGCGCCTCGATCGCGGCCCCGATGTCGTTCGTGTGGATGTGGCAGTTGTAGATGCCGTCACCACCGACGACGACTATCGAATCCCCGATGCGGCCCCAGGCCTGTTTGAAATCGTTCGCCTTCGCGTCGTCGAGATCGAGGAAGAACATCACCTCGTAACGCAGCTCGCTCACGTCGATGCTGCCGTCGTCGTGGTGGCGGAGGGCCACCGCCTCGAGCTGGTCGGCACTGGGACCGGCCGATTCGTCGGGTTCGGGCATCGGTTCGCCGTCGACGACATGGATCGCGGAGTCGAGCAACAGGAGGAACCCGGCACCGCCCGCGTCGACGACGCCGGCGTCCTTCAGCACGGGGAGCATCTCGGGAGTCCGGGCGAGAGCATCACGTCCGGCATCGCGGGCGGCGCGCAGCGTCGCGGACAACGTGGCGCCGTTCGACACGGCGACGGCAGCGGCATCAGCCGACTCGCGGACGACGGTCAGGATGGTTCCCTCGATCGGCTTCAGCACCGCTTCGTAGTCGGCGGCCGATGCCTTCTTCAGTGACTCGGCCACCCGGGTGGCGTTCACCTTCGACTCACGGGCCTCGTTGATGTTGCCCACGAAACCGCGGAGGATCTGGCTGAGGATGACTCCCGAGTTCCCGCGGGCCCCCATGAGCGAACCGTGGCTGATGGCCTTGCACGTGGCCTCCATCTCGGTACCGGCGCCGTCGAGCTCGGCAACGACCGCATCGAGGGTGCGGGCCATGTTGGTGCCGGTGTCCCCGTCGGGCACCGGGTACACGTTCAGGCGGTTGATGCCCGGGGCGTGGGCCCGCATCGCGTCACGGAACGTGACAACGGTGCGACGGATGTCGTCGGCACCCATCTGGTCGATCACTGACACGGGCGAAAGCGTAGTGAAAGGGCGTCCGGTCGGCGGAAACACCCCAAATATGTGGCGTCGGGCAGTTGGGGGGCTCGGATTCGGGCTTGTAGTCTTGAACCCTGTGTCTGGAGGCCGTCGCCTCCGCCGAACAAAGGATTTCGAGATGGCTGCAGTTTGCGAAGTGTGTGGCAAGGGCCCGAGCTGGGGCATGTCGGTGTCGCACTCCCACGTCCGTACCAAGCGCCGTTGGAACCCGAACATCCAGAAGGTCCGCGCCATCGTCAAGGGTGCGCCGCGCCGCGTCAACGCATGCACCGCGTGCATCAAGTCCGGCAAGGTCCAGAAGGCCGCCCGCTAGGGCTCCTCGACCATGCAGGGTGTCATCAAGGCATACGACCCCGCCAACGGCGAGGGCATCGTGATTTCCGACACAGACCTCAGCGAGTACAACCTCGCCTCCAACGCCCTCGAAGGCTCCGTTTTCCGCATGGTGCGGCAGGGCCAGCGCGTCGTTTTCGACCTCGACGCAGCAGGTCGCGCCACCGCTCTCCGGCTCGGGTCGGAAGCGGACATGGGTACCCCGGGCGAATAGCGTGTAGTGCCGGACGGGGTCAACCGTCCGTTCACCCCTTCGTCATGAATATGTGAGGTACGTCATGGCTGCATCAACCACGAATGCGCGTCTGCAGCAGTGGGTCAAGGACTGGGCCGAGGTGCTCCAGCCCGAGTCGATCTACTGGTGCGACGGCACTGCCGATGAATACGACAGGCTCTGCCAGTCACTCGTCGACGCCGGGACCTTCACCAAGCTGGACGAGGCGAAGCGCCCGAACAGCTACTGGGCACACTCCGACCCGGGCGATGTCGCTCGCGTCGAGGACCGCACGTTCATCTGCTCGACGAACGCCGATGACGCGGGCCCGAACAACAACTGGCGCGAACCGTCCGAGATGCGCACCGAGATGAAGTCGCTCTACGCCGGCGCCATGAAGGGCCGCATCATGTACGTGGTCCCCTTCAGCATGGGCCCGCTCGGCAGCCCCATCGCCCACATCGGCGTGCAGCTCACCGACTCCGCCTACGTCGCCGTCAGCATGCGCATCATGACCCGCATGGGCCAGGGCGCCCTCGACGTTCTCGGCAACAACGACTGGGTGCCGTGCGTGCACTCGGTCGGCGCTCCCCTCGCGCCCGGCCAGAAGGACTCCCCGTGGCCGTGCAACCCCGACAACAAGTACATCGTGCACTTCCCCGAGACACGCGAGATCTGGTCGTTCGGTTCGGGCTATGGCGGCAACGCACTTCTCGGCAAGAAGTGCTTCGCACTGCGCATCGCATCGGTGATGGCACGCGACGCAGGATGGCTGGCCGAGCACATGCTCATCCTGAAGCTCACCAATCCGGAGGGCGTCGTGAAGTACATCGCGGCCGCTTTCCCGTCGGCCTGCGGCAAGACCAACCTCGCCATGCTGCAGCCCACGATTCCCGGCTGGAAGGCCGAGACGATCGGTGACGACATCTGCTGGATGAAGTTCGGTGACGACGGACGCCTGTACGCGATCAACCCCGAGGCCGGATTCTTCGGCGTGGCACCGGGAACCGGGTACGACACCAATGCGAACGCCATGGAGACCCTGTGGGGCAACTCGCTCTTCACGAACACCGCACTCACGCCCGACGGCGACGTGTGGTGGGAGGGCATGAGCGACGACGCGCCCGCGCGTGCCACGGACTGGAAGGGCAACACCTGGACCCCGGAGAACGACGCTGTGGCGGCACACCCGAACGCCCGCTTCACCGCACCGGCGGCGCAGTGCCCGTGCATCGCGCCCGAATGGGAGGACCCCGCGGGCGTGCCGATCTCGGCCATTCTCTTCGGTGGTCGCCGGCGCACGACGGTGCCGTTGGTGACACAGGCATTCGACTGGGAGCACGGCGTGTTCCTCGGCTCGATCATGGCCAGCGAGACGACCGCGGCGCAGCAGGGTGCCGTCGGCAACCTGCGTTTCGACCCGATGGCCATGCTCCCCTTCTGTGGGTACAACATGGCCGACTACTTCAGCCACTGGTTGAGCATCGGCGACAAGACGAAGGCGGACAAGCTGCCCCAGATCTTCTTCGTCAACTGGTTCCGTCGCGACGAGGACGGCCGCTTCCTGTGGCCCGGCTACGGGGAGAACAGCCGCGTGCTGAAGTGGATCTTCGACCGCGTCGACGGAAAGGCGAACGCCACGAAGACCGAGATCGGTTACCTGCCGGCGCCGGGCGACATCGACACCAAGGGACTCGACGTGAACCCCGCCGACATGGAGGCAATCCTCTCCGTCGATGCTGACGGATGGAAGTCCGCCCTGCCGCAGATCAAGGACCACTACGCCCAGTTCGGCGGCAAGCTGCCCGCACGACTCGGCAAGCAACTGGAGCAACTGGCCGGCGCACTCAGCTGACCAGTCCGGACACCTCCACGAACGTGGCCCTGCCGGAAGGCGGGGCCACTTCTGTGTCCGGGGTGGGTCAGGCCTGGCCGACGAGCATCGCGCGGATGCCGAGGCCCATCAGGAACAGGCCGCCGAACCCGTACAACAGGTACAGCCGTGACTTCAGTTGCGCGCGGTACGAGTAGAGGATGGCAACGGCAATGATCGCCACGAAGCCGTAGAACGCGTGGAACTGCTGCAGTGTCAGTTTGTACTTGTTGACGAGGGCGACGCCCAGCGCAACCTGCACGAAAACCGAGAACTCGACGAGCCCCGTGAACCACCACAGGGCGCGACTGCGCAGTTGCGTCAACCGGTGTGCCGCAAGTGCCCAGATGCCTGCGAGGGCATTGCCGATGATGACGACCCACGCCCACGATTCATGGATGTCCTTCAGGAGCAATGCGACCACGGTGAGAGGCTAGCGATTATCTGATGAGTGTGTCCGCTTCGCCGCCGGTCTCGACCAGACGGAGCGCGCCGTCGTCGGACACGTCGAACACGGTGATGGAACAATTGTCGAGGCTCGCCACGACGACGCGGTCGTCCCCGGTCGCCGCCCCGATGACGGCATTGATCGCAATGAAGTGACTGAAGACCACCGTGTCCCTGCGCATTCCGGAGATGGCCCGCGCAATGGTGTCGCGGTACGTGCCGTAGTGGTCACCCGAACGGGTCGCCACTTCGGACCAGGTTCCGGCCATCGCCTCGCGCAACCATTCCACGCGGTTCTCGAGCGTGTACCCGTCGGGTGACGGGATCTCGCCGACGCGTGGGTCGATGACGGCATCAACGCCCCATGCGGTGGCGGTGGGGAACGCGGTCTGCCGGCAACGCAGCAACGGGCTGGTCACCACGTCCATGCGTCCCTTCGGAACGAGAGCCGTGGCTGCCTCGAGCGCCTGCGACCTGCCGAGGTCGTCGAGGGCGGGGTCGGGATCGACGTTCCACCCCGCGGCGGCACGGCCGTGGCGCACCATGTACACGCGTGCCATCAGACGATGAACCCCTCGCGCATCGGTGTGGCGTCACCGGGGGTGATGAACCATTCCCACCCGAATGCCTCGACGAACGCCTCGTCGGGCATGCTCAAGAAGAAACTCGAGTCGGTGACCTGGCTCGCGTGGCACTTGACGGATTCCTTCTTCCTCGCCGCGTACGCACGGACGTCCACCATCAACGAGATCTCCGTTTCGAGCGAACCGAACGGGTTGCCGTCGTCCGCCGGGCCGTCGACATCCCATGCATCCTCGTCCTTCATCATCCCCGCGTCGCGGGCGGCCTGCATGCGCTGTCGGACGCGGTCACGGTTCATCGTCGCCTCGTGGATGGCGACCCCGGGTCGCATCTCGTGTGCGCGGTGCGCCACCCTGTGCACCATGATGTGGTCCGGATGGCCGTAACCGCCGTGCCAGTCGTAGCCGACGAGGACGTCGGCCTTCTCCTCGTCGAGGACGGCGACGATCCTGCCTGCCGCCTCGTCGAGGTCGGCATTCATGAACGCGTTCGGGTGCGAGTTCTGTTCCCAGCCCGTCATGCCGCTGTCGGCGTACCCGAGCCACACGAGGCGCTGGATGCCGAGCACCGCACACGACTTCTCGGTCTCGACACGACGACGGTCGACGAGGGTCTCGCCCGGTGCGATGTCGGCCGGGGTCTCGCCGTGGTCGCCACTCGTTCCGACGACGAGCACGACGCGGTGTCCTTCGGCAACCAGACGGGCGATCGAACCGCCGGTGCTGATGCTCTCGTCGTCGGGGTGCGCGTGGAGGAAGACGACTGTCGCCACTAGGCCTGCTTCGCCGCGCCGCTGGCGAGCTTCGCGTCCACGTCTGACACTCCCCACTCGCGCAGCACCTCTTCGGTGTGCTGGCCGGGGTGCGCGGACGGACGCGAGATCTCGGGTGTCGTTCTCGAGAAGCGTGGCGCGGGTGCGGGCTGGGTGTGCCCGTTCACGTTGACGAAGGTCCTGCGCTCGACATTGTGCGGGTGCTCCGCGGCCTCACCCATGGTGAGCACCGGCGCGAAACACACGTCCGTCGCCTCCATGATGGCGCACCATTCGTCCCGTGTCTTCAGCCTGAAGCAAGCCCTCACCTTCTCCTTGAGCGTCGGCCACTTCGACTGGTCCATCTGGTGCTGGAACTCGGGGTCGGCACCGAGCCCGGAGAGCTCGAGGAGCAGTGCGTAGAACTGCGGCTCGATCGAACCGAGGGAGACGTACTTGCCGTCCTTGCACTCGAAGACGTCGTAGAAGTGCGCGCCGGTGTCGAGCAGGTTCGTGCCGGGTGCGTTCTCGTTGAAGATGCCCATCGACTTGAACGACCAGAACATCGTCATCAGGACGGCCGCGCCGTCGACCATGGCCGTGTCGACGACCTGGCCCTTGCCCGACTTCTGCGCCTCGAGGAGTGCACACACGACGCCGTATGCGAGGAACATGCCGCCACCGCCGAAGTCACCCACCATGTTCAGCGGCGGGACCGGGGCCTCACCGGCACGCGCGAAATGCGCGAGCGAACCCGACAGCGAGATGTAGTTGATGTCATGGCCGGCTGCCTGTGCGTACATGCCCTCCTGGCCCCAGCCGGTCATTCGACCGAAGACGATCCGGGGGTTGCGCGCCTGGCAGACGTCTGGTCCGACGCCGAGGCGCTCCATGACGCCCGGGCGGAACCCCTCGATGATTGCGTCGGCCTTCTCCACCAACTGGA
>JBEDDY010000245.1:0-3098 GCA_041176025.1 Actinomycetota bacterium
GGCCTCGGCCGCGCACTCGGCGAGACGGTCGCGGTCTATCTCACCTTGAACCTCGTCTTCGACATCAACTTCAGGATCCTCGGCTCGGCCGGCGGAAACGTCGCCTCCCTCATTGCCACCAAGTTCGGCGAGGCGACCGAGTACGAACTGAAGGGCCTGATGGCGGCGGGACTCGTGCTCTTCCTCGTCACCCTTCTCGTCAATTTCTTGGCGACAATCGTCGTGAACCGGAGCAAGAAGATCGCATGACGACCGCACTCGCACCGTCCGCGGTGCCGGCCCCGCGCCGGCCCTGGAACCGCCGGCGCCAGACGGCAACGCGCTCCACGGCTCTCGTGGCCGCATCGCTCGCCGTCAGTTGGTGGCTCACGTCCAGCACAGAGCTCGGCGGGGTGCTCGGTTTCTACCTCGGCCTCGCTGTGTGCCTGCCGGCGCTGACGTTCGCGGAGGCCATCCGCCACGGGCGCAACGTTGCCATTGACCGTGTCGCGACGTCTGCCGTCGTCGCCGCCTTCGGGGCCGTTCTCATCCCGTGGGTGTCGATCGTCGCCACGGTGTACCAGAAGGGGTCCAAGGCGTTCCACGGTGGCTATCTCACCGAGGACATGAGAATCACCCCCTCGAGCGACCCGCTCCAGTTCGGCGGTGTCGCCCACGCGATCCTCGGCACGCTCCTGATGGTCCTCATCGCGTCCGCGATCGCCGTCCCTCTCGGGATCATGGCGGCGGTCTACATCGTGGAGGTCAAGGGAAGGTTCGCCGGTCTCGTGCGCTTCCTCACCCAGGCGATGAGCGGAGTGCCGTCCATCGTCGCCGGTCTCTTCATCTACTCGACCGTCGTCATCTTCTTCGGCGGGTTCAGCGCGTGGGCCGGCGCACTCGCCTACGTGATCCTCATGCTGCCCACCGTGGCGCGCACCGCAGAAGAGGTCCTGAAACTCGTGCCCGACGACCTTCGTGCCGCCAGTTACGCACTCGGTGCCAGCCAGGCGCGGACCACGTTCCGCGTGGTGCTGCCGACAATCGCGTCCGGCCTGCTCACGTCCGCGATCCTCGGAATCGCCCGCGTGGCGGGGGAGACCGCACCGCTCATCCTCACGGCCTCGTACTTCGTGGCGAGCAGCACCAACCTCAACGAGCCGATCGCGAGCCTGCCGATCTACATCTTCTCCAGCCTCGGGCTGGGTGACGACAATGCGACCACGCGCGCATGGGGCGGTTCCCTCGTCCTGTTGATCGTCGTCTTCGTCCTCTTCGCCCTTGCCCGCGCGCTCAGCACACGACTCTCGAGAAAGTGAGACCCACAATGGAGACACCTGACACCGAATCAACAGAGGTCATCAACACCTCCGTGCCCACCGAGACGACGGTCATCGAGGACCGCACCCGGCGCAACGCAGAGAACCTGGAGGTGAAGGGCGGCGGCGGACTCGAGGCGCGCGGCCTCCACGCGTGGTTCGACAAGCACCATGCCCTCGCGGACGTCACCCTCCACTTCCCGGAGAACACGGTGACCGGCCTCATCGGACCGTCGGGCTGCGGCAAGTCCACGTTCCTGCGCATGCTCAACCGGATGCACGAGTTCATCCCGAAGGCTTCCATGGCCGGCGAGGTCCTCTTCGAGGGCAGGGACATCTACGCACCCGAGGTGAACCCCATCGAGATCCGCCGCCGAATCGGGATGGTGTTCCAGAAGCCGAACCCGTTCCCGGCGATGAACATCGGCGAGAACGTGGTGGCCGGACTGAAGCTCGCCAAGATCAAGGTCTCCGACAGGGATTCCCTCATCGAGGAGTGCCTGACCCGGGCCGGTCTGTGGAAGGAAGTGAAGGACCGCCTGAAGGCCCCCGGTGGTTCGCTCTCGGGTGGCCAGCAGCAGCGCCTGTGCATCGCGCGCTCCCTTGCCCTCAGGCCCGATGTCCTGCTCCTGGACGAGCCATGCTCGGCGCTCGACCCCGGCTCCACCCTCCGCGTCGAGGAGACGATCGTGCAGCTGTCGGAGTCGATGACCATCGTCATCGTCACCCACAACATGCAGCAGGCGGCACGCGTCAGCGACTACTGCGCGTTCTTCCTCTCTGACGGGGGCCCCGGCCGTCTCGTCGAGGCGGACCTCACCACCAACATGTTCTCGAACCCTCGTGACACCCGCACGGCCGACTACGTGCAGGGTCGCTTCGGCTGATTTCCGGTTCACCATCTGTTCACTGAATGGTCCTTGCCGGTTCAGTGAACAGAAGGATTGACGTCAGTTCGCTTCCGTACGTTCTCCCTGGGACAACCACTTACCCCAAGGAGAAAACCCAAATGAAACTTCGTCGTCAACTCGTGGTGGCAGCGGCACTCGCCGTGGCCAGCACCGCAGGCGTCGCCGCACCGGCCAATGCCGCAGCGGTCGGTGGAGGTGGCGCAAGCTTCCTCGCCAACATGATGGACATCTGTGCCGCGCAGTACAACCGCAACACGGCGTTCAACACCGGCTCTGACACCGTCACATACGCCTCGGTCGGTTCGTCCGCAGGCAAGACCGGATTCGCGAACGGCACCTACAAGTTCGGCGGCTCGGAGTCTGCCTACTCGAGCGGCGCCCCGGCGAACCTGGTGTACGTGCCGCTCGTGGGCGGTGCCATCGCGATCGGTTACCGGGTTGACGGCCTGAGCCCCGCGAACGCTCAGGTGCGCCTGTCGGGCGAGACCGTGGCGAAGATCTTCGCCGGCCAGATCAAGAAGTGGAACGACCCGGCGATCCTCGCCGAGAACAAGGCCACCACGACCGCGAAGAAGCTGAAGGTCGCCAAGCTCGGCGTGACCGTGACGGCCAAGAAGGTCGCCTCCAACGTGCAGTTCTCGGTGACCATGACGAAGGCCGCAGCCGCAAAGTTCAAGAACGCCAAGGTGTCCATCTCGGCCGCCACTCTCGGTGGTGCGACTGCATCGGTGCTGAACCAGAAGTACACGAAGGCAATCAACAAGTCCACGGCGTACAAGGCGAACACGTCGTATGCCGTCAACGTGGGCAGGAACGCGATCGGCGTCCTCGCGGTGGAGACCATCAAGGACGGCGAGACCATCACCTTCCCTGACCTCGCCATCCGCGT
>JBEDDY010000246.1:0-21330 GCA_041176025.1 Actinomycetota bacterium
CGCACAGGTACATGGACATCGGGTCATCGACCTTGTCGCCGAACCTGAAGGCGACGACGGGCGACGTCGGCGTGAGGATGGCGTCCACCTTGCCGTATGCCTTGGCGAAGTCGTCCGCGATCACGCGGCGCACCTTCAGGGCCTTCCCGTAGTAGGCGTCGTAGTAACCGGCCGAGAGTGCGTACGTGCCGAGCATGATGCGGCGCTGCACCTCGTCACCGAAGCCGGCAGCGCGCGTGGCCCCGTACATGGCATTCGTGTCGGCGGCACCGACGCGCAGGCCGTAGCGGACACCGTCGAAGCGCGCGAGGTTGCTGGATGCCTCCGCCGGCGCGATCAGGTAGTACGCCGTGAGCGCGTAGGAGAGGCTCGGCAACGTGACGTCGACGATCTCGGCGCCGGCGGCACGCAGGACGTCGAATGCGTCGTTCAGCGCCTTCTCGACCTCCGGCTCGGCACCGCCGGGAAGATCGGTCACGCGGCCGACGCGCATCCCCTTCACGCCCTCGCGTGCGGCGGCGCGCAACTGCAGCGGCGGGTTCGGGATGGACGTCGAGTCGTTCGAGTCGTGACCGCTGATCACTTCCGTGACGAGTGCGGCGTCATCGACGTTCGTGGCGAACGGGCCGATCTGGTCGAGGCTGCTCGCGTACGCGACGAGACCGAAGCGGCTGACGGTCCCGTACGTGGGCTTCACACCGACGATGCCGCAGAGTGCCGCGGGCTGGCGGATGGAACCGCCGGTGTCACTGCCCAGGCTGACCGGCGAGAAACCGGCGGCAACCGCCGCCGCACTGCCGCCGCTGCTGCCACCCGGAACACGCGACGTGTCGAGCGGGTTCCGCGTGGGGCCGAACGCGGAGTTCTCCGTGGAGGAACCCATGGCGAACTCGTCGAGGTTCGTCTTGCCGACGACGACTGCACCGGCGGCGCGGAGGCGCGTGACGACGGTTGCGTCGTACGGGGGCTTCCAGCCCTCGAGGATGCGCGACGAACACGTGGTCTCGATGCCGTGCGTGCACATGTTGTCCTTCAGCGCGATCGGCACACCTGCGAGAGGACCCACGGGACGGCCGGCGGCGATGTCTGCATCGATCGCATCGGCCTGCGCACGTGCCGCGTCGGCCGTGACGAGGTTGAACGCATTGATCTCGGTGTCGCGCGCCCCGATGGCGGCAAGGAAATGCTCGAGCACCTCGCGTGCCGACACCTGCTTCGACGCGACCGCCTCCGCGATGCCGGATGCCGTTGACGGGATGGTGGCCATATCAGCCGTCCAGTCCGATGATCGGCGGCACGCGGAACCGGCGCTCCTCGGCGGCGGGGGCGGCGGCGAGCACCTCGTCGGTGTCGAGCGTCGGCAGCTCCACGTCCTCGCGCATCACGTTGACCAACGGGTAGGGCTGGGTCATGGGGGTCACGGAGGAGAGGTCGAGTGCGTCGATGTCCTTGAAGTGCGCCAGCACCTTCACCAACTGCTCGGTGAAGTGCTGCACGTGCGATTCGTCGATGTCGAGGCGCGCGAGACGCGCGACCTTTGCAACATCTGCCTCTGTGATGGGGGTGTCAGCGTTCGCCACGGGTCCCAAGCCTACGAGGGCTTCCCCGAGGCCGACCAAAGAGTTCGGTTGCGCCTAGATATTCGGGTTGACCGGCGGGAACTCCGCCTGTCGCTTCTGCAGGAAGCTCTGCACGCCCTCCTTGAAATCAGGACGGGTGAACGACTCCTGCATCAGTCGCAGTGCCTCGGTGGTGGAGCGCGAGACGTCGTTGCCGTAGTCCGCGTACACCTGGCGCTTCATGACCGCCATGGATGAGGGCGACACGTTCATCGCGAGATCGGAGGCGTACGCCATCGCGAATTCCATCAACTGGTCGTCGGGCAGGACCCTGTTGACCATGCCCATGGCGAGCGCCTCGGGTGCCTTGATGACCCGGCTGGAGAACATGAGGTCCATCGCGTTCGCCTGGCCGACGAGCCGCGGCAGTGCCCACGAGATCCCGTACTCACCGATGAGTCCGCGCTTCGAGAACGCAACGGTGAACTTCGCCGACTCGGCGGCGAACCGGATGTCGCACATCAACGACTGCACGAGACCCAGCCCCGCGGCGGCACCGTTGACGACGGAGATGACCGGCTTCGGGATGCGCGTGATCTCGTCCTGCGTGCGTCCCTCGACGATGCTCTTCTCTTCCTTTGCCGGCTTCTTCGCCGCCTCGCCGGACGGGATGGACTGCAGCGTGCCCATGTCGGCACCCGCGCAGTAACCCTTGCCGGCGCCGGTGACCACGATGACGCGCACCGTGGGATCCGCGACGGCGGTGTCGATGTGGCCGAAGTACTCCTCGCCCATCCGGCCGGTCCACGCATTCAGGCGTTCCGGACGGTTGAAGGTGATCAGGGCGATGCCCGGTTCGATTTTCTCGTAGAGACACTCACTCATGGTCGTTCACCGTAGACGCTCGACCGGCCGGTGCTGCACGCCGACGGGAGATGATGAGGGACGTCACCGCGGCGAGGAACACCGCAATCGACACCCACTGGTTGAGGCGCAGCCCGCCCGCACTGTGGGCCGGGTCGATGCGCAGGCCCTCGATGAAGAACCGCATTGCCGTGTACATCGCCACGTAGACGAGAAACAGCCTGCCCCGGGCGGGGTGCGTGCGCCTCTCGACGCGCACCAGCAGCCATGCGATCACCAGGCAGCCGAGCGATTCGTAGAGGAACGTGGGGTGGAACGTCGTGCCCGCGGCGTAGCCGGCCGACCGTGCTTTCGCCGCGGAGACCTCGAGTGCCCAGGGCAGCGACGTCGGCCTGCCGAAGAGTTCCTGGTTGAACCAGTTGCCCCACCGACCGATGGCCTGCGCCACCGGGATCGCAGGCGCGGCGCACGAGACGATCCACATCGGGTCACGGCCGAGCTTCCTCGCCTTCCACATCCCCACCACGACGCCGAGCGCGATGCCGCCCCAGATTCCGAGACCGCCGTGCCACACGTACAGCGCCTCCATCCACCGGCCCCGGAACGAATCGAGTGACGTGACCACGTGGTACGCACGGCCACCGATGATGCCCGCGACGACGCCCCACATGCCGATCGTCGAGAACTCGTCCATCGTCGCGACGTCACGCGATTCCGCGCGACGTCCGGCGATGCGGACCGCGACGATCACCCCGAGGGCGATCATCAGCCCGTACGCGTTGAGACGCAACGGCCCAATGCTGATCGAACCCGACGAGGGACTGGGGATCGCCGCGAGCAGCGCGTGGATCATGCGGTCACGCGGGCGACGAACTCGACGGACCTCGCGAAGATGACGTCCTTGTCGTAGTCCTGAGTCGCCACGTGGTAGCTGCGCTCGAGCATCACCCGTTCCACGGTGCCTCCGTACGCGGCGGCAAGCGCGTCACTGTTGCCGGGGTCGACGACGTGGTCCTGCACGGAGGTGAAGAGCAGCAGCGGCATCCTCAGCGTGCCGTACTTCTGCGACAGCGGCACGAGACCGTCCACCTGGAACGAGTGAAGGGCGGCGAGCGGCGTTCCGGGGTACGCGGTCTCGTGGGTGGACGGGTCGGCGATGTCGCTTCCGATGCCGTCCATCACTTCCTGTCCACCGTCGACCATGCCCTTCAGCATGTCGAGGACCTCCTGCGGCTGCGGCAGTGTCGCGGGGTTCACGCACACGAGTCCCTTCACCTCGGGATGCTGCGTCCCCACCCACAACGTGAGCGAACCGCCCATGGAGAGGCCGAGGACCACGATCTTGCCCGCGCGCGCGGCAAGGCGGGAGTAGGCGGCGTCTGCGTCGCGCGACCAGTCGGACCAGCGCGTGGGAATCATGTCCTCCATCGCGGTTCCGTGACCGGCGAGCTGCGGCATCTCCACGTGGTACCCGGCGGCGGCACATGCCTCGGCGAGACCGCGCATCGACCCGGGATTGCCGGTGAAACCGTGGAGGACGAGGGCCCCCACGTCGCCGTTGCCGACGTGCGAGAGGGGTTCTGCGCCGGGAATGGTGGGTGCGGTCATCGTGGTACCTCGGTTTCGGGACGGTGGTGCTGGTGCCCGTTGCGAGTGTAGGTGACGCACCAAATCAGCCCGAGGTCGTTGACGCACCTTGCTGCCGGCTGGTGGACTGGTTCGATGGCGCGTGCGGACCGGATGGGGTCGACCCGGAGGATCGACGGGCACGCCGTCGCCGCGCTCCTGCCCGTCGCTGCGCTACTCCCGGCATGGGCCGTCTCGGTGGCCGCATTCTGGTGGTTGGTCGCGAGGTTCGTCGATGTGCCGTACTGGCTGTTTGCCGGCGCGTGGTTGCTGCTGGGCGTGATGCTCTTCTGGCAGCCCGCGCAACGTCTGTTGCTGCAGCGACTGATCGGGGCACGGACACCAACCCGTGCCGAGCACGACCGCCTGCAGCAGGCGTGGGCCGTGGTCGCCCAGCGCAACCTCATCCCACCGTCACGGTTCGTGCTCGCCATCGTCGACTCGGAGGACCTGAATGCGTTCGCCACCGGCGGCCACCTGATGATCGTGTCGAGTTGGGCCGTCGAGAACCTCACCGATGACGAACTGACCGGTGTGCTCGCACACGAGTTGTCCCACCACCTCGGCATGCACACTGTGGCACTGACTGTCAGTCAATGGTTGACGGTCCCGATCGTGCTGTTCGCACGAGTCGGCTACCTGCTGCAGAACATCGCCGAAGCCGCGGGTGACGCGATCGAGAGGAAGTCATCGGGTGCCGCACTCGTCGGCCGCACGATGGCGGGGTTGCTCACCATCGTCTCGTGGTTGTTCCTCGGCACGATCACGCTCGCCCAGTACATCGGCAACTTCGTGGGCAAGGGCGCCGAGTTCGCCGCCGACACCCGCGCGGTCGAGATGGGGTTCGGCAAGCCACTCATGCGCTCCCTGCGGCGTGTCGTCGAGTCGGGTGGCGGCGAGAGGCCCTCGAACTGGCGGGACCGTCTGGTGTCGGCGCATCCTCCGGCACGGACACGCATCGCGCGCATCGATGCGGCGCTGCGCAGGATCGCAAAGGACAACCCCCGATAGCGTCACAGGGGTGACGAGCAGGCCCTCCGACCCCTTCCTTGCCGCCAGCCGCGGAGAGGCCTCCCACCGCACCCCCGTGTGGTTCATGCGCCAGGCCGGACGCAGCCTTCCCGAGTACCGGGCCGTCCGCGGCGAGGGCAGCATCCTCGAGGCGATCAAGAAACCCGACCTCGCCGCCGAGATCACGCTGCAGCCGGTCCGGCGACACGGCGTCGACGCTGCCGTCCTCTACAGCGACATCGTCGTGCCGGCGCACGCGGTCGGTTTCGGCATCGACGTCGCGCCCGGCACCGGTCCGGTCGCGCAGAACCCGCTGCGTTCGAGCGCCGACATGGCGCGACTGCGCGCCCTCGAGCTCTCCGACATCGAGTACGTCACCGACACCGTGATGATCCTGGCGAGGGAACTGAGCGTCCCGCTGCTTGCCTTCGCCGGGGCACCGTTCACCGTCGCCAGTTACCTGATCGAGGGACGCCCGAGCCGCACGTACCAGAACACCAAGAGGATGATGCACACCGACGAGGTGCTGTGGCACGAGGTGATGGAACGACTCGTGCAGCACTCGGTCATGTTCATCAGTGCGCAGTTGAGCGCCGGTGCGGAGGCGTTCCAGGTGTTCGACTCGTGGGCCGGTGCGCTCGGGCGCGCCGACTACGACAGGTTCGTGAAGCCGCACACGACGGCCGTGTTCTCGCGGCTCGCCGAGCTGCACCCCGGGGTCGCGGGCATCCACTACGGCATCGGCTGTGACCACCTGCTCGAGTCCATGAATACCGTGGGCAACACGGTGATCGGTCTCGACTGGCGCACCCCCATCTCGCAGGCTCGCAGGCGCCTGGGCGCCGGCACCGTGGTGCAGGGCAACCTCGACCCGGCTCTCGTCCTCGCGGGAACCGAAGTGGCACTCGCCGGCGCGGACGAGGTGCTCGCCGAGAACGGCGGGCACCCCGGCCACATCTTCAATCTCGGTCACGGCGTCCAGCCGGACACCGACCCGGGCGTGCTCGAGGCGATCGTCGCGCACGTCCACGAGAGGACATCGAAATGAGCAACGAGAACCGCACCGCAGTGATGTTGATGGCCTACGGCACGCCGCGCACGAAGGAAGAGATCCTCCCCTACTACACCGACATCCGCCGGGGCCGCCCGCCGACACCGGAGCTGCTCCAGGACCTCACCGACAGGTACGAGGCGATCGGTGGACTGTCGCCGCTGAAGCAACTGACCGAGGACCAGCGCGACGCATTGCAACGCGAACTCGACACGATCGCGCCCGATAGGTACCACGTCACGCTCGGGCTGAAGCACGCCACCCCGTTCATCGAGGAGGCGGTTGCGGAGGTCGCAGCTGCGGGGTTCAGGAGGATCGTCGGACTCGTCCTCGCGCCGCACTTCTCGTCGTACTCGATCGGCCAGTACATCGGTCGCGTGCGCGAGGCCGCCGCGCCGCACGGCATCGAGGTGGCGGGCATCGACTCGTGGGCCACCGAACCCGCGTTCGTCGAATTCCTCGCCGAGGACATGAAGAAGAAGCTCGCGGCCATGCCGGCCAGCACGAAGGTCCTGTTCACCGCCCACTCACTGCCGCAGCGCATCATCGACGGCGGCGACCCGTACCCCGAGGAGCTGCGTGCCACCGCCGAGGCCGTTGCGGAGAAGGTCGGTCTCACGCGCTGGTCACAGTGGTCGATTGCTTGGCAGTCGGCCGGCCGCACTCCCGAGCCCTGGATCGGTCCCGACATCCTCGAGGTCATCGACTCGTTCGGGGCACAGAAGTCGACCGACGAACCGATCGAGGGTGTCCTCGTGAGTGCGTGCGGCTTCGTCGCCGATCACCTCGAGGTTCTCTACGACCTCGACATCGAGGCATCGCACCGCGCGGCATCCCACGGTCTTGCGTTCGGCCGCACGGCGTGCGTCAACGCCGACGCGAAGGTCATGGCCGCACTGGCGCGCAGGGTGGTCGCTGCGTGACATCGGAGCGGCGAGTCGTCGTCATCGGTGGCGGTGTCACCGGACTGACGGCCGCTTTCAGCATCCTCGCTGATGCGCACATGCCGACCCAGGTCACCGTTCTCGAGTCGGCACCGCACGTCGGTGGTCTCATCAGGACGTCGCCGTTCGCCGGTCTTCCCGCGGTCGACGAGGGCGCGGACGCATTCCTCACGCGGGTCCCGTGGGCGATGCAGTTGTCAGCCGATCTCGGTCTGTCCGCCGCGCTGACCTCACCCACCGGCGTCGGTGCCTGCGTGTGGCACAACGGACTGCACGAGATCCCCGGCGACATCCTGATGGGCGTCCCCGCGAAGGTGCGGTCGTTCGCGCTGAGCGGGCTCTTCTCGCCCCGCGGCAAGGTTCGAGCGGCGATCGAACCACTGCTGCCCCGTCTGCCGCACGACGATTCGGTCGGCAAGTTGATGCGGCGCCGTTTCGGGCGCGAGGTGCACGAGCGTCTCGTGGACCCGTTGGTCGGCAGCATCTACGCAGCCGACACGGATGCATTCAGCCTGGAGGCCGTGCCGCAGATCAATGCGCTCACGTCGCAGCGCAGTCTCCTTCTCGCAGCCGGTGCAGCCCGCAAGGCGCCGGCGCAACCCGGCCCTGTCTTCGCGACCCCGTTGAAGGGCCTGGGGTCCCTCATCGAAACTCTCGCCGCACGCGTCACGTCGCTCGGTGGCGAGATCCGTACCGGAGCACGGGTCTCGGAGATCACGCGCACACACGACGGGTACATGGTCGTCACCAACGACGCGGCCCTTTCCTGTGACGCCATCGTCGTCGCGGCACCGGCGAAGCACAGTGCGAATTTCGTGCGTCCGCTCGATGCCCCCGCAGCCGTCCGACTCGGGGAATGGGACCACGCCTCCGTGATCATGGTGACAATGGCCGTTCCTGCATCGCAGTGGAAGAGGGAATGGAGCGGCAGTGGTTACCTCGTGCCGAAGCCCGACCAACGGTGGGTCACCGCGGCATCGTTCGGTTCCAACAAGTGGGCACACTGGGCGCCCGCGGACGGCTCGAAGGTCCTGCGCGTCTCGCTAGGGCGCGACGGCATGGACGTGATGCACCATGACGACGACACCGTGATGAACCTCACGCTCGCCGATCTCAAGCATCATCTCGGTGTCGACTTCACGCCCGGCGAGGTCCGAATCACACGATGGGCCGACTCGTTCCCGCAGTACAGGCCGCACCACTTCGCCCGTCTCGCCCAGATCGAGGCCGGCCTCCAGCAGAACGCGCCCGGGGTGTTCCTTGCCGGCGCGAGCTTCCGCGGGATCGGGATCCCGGCGTGCGTGCAGCAGGCACGCAGCGCCGCATCATCGGTGCTCGCACACCTCGACACGCACGGGTGACGCAGTGAGACCGTCGCGCACCAGGCTGCTGTTTGCAGGTGCGCTCGTGGCGTTCTCCATGCCTCCGTGGGGTTGGTGGCCGCTCGCGATCGTCGGTTGCGCGATGTACGCGAAGGTGGCGGTCCACGAGGGACGCCGCGCACCTTTCCGCACCGCGGCATGGTGGGCGCTCGGGTGGTTCGTGCCGTCACTCGCGTGGATGTGGTTCCTCACCGTCCCGGGCTACCTCATCGTGTGCGCCATCTTCGCCGCCTTCCACGGCGTGGCGGCGGTCGTCGCCCACTTTGTCGGACGCACGTCGGATGCCCACCACCGCACGTCACTCGCCGTCACGCACACTCTCGCTGAGGTACTCCGACTGTCCGTGCCGTTCGGCGGCGTCCCGTTGGCCACACTCGCGATTTCCCAGTCACAGTCGCCGTTCGTCCACTTCGCCGGCATCGGTGGCGTCATCCTCGTCACGTTCATGCTGCTGTTGTTCTCGTTCGGCGAACGTCGTCTCCGTGTCGCGGTTGCAGGTGCTGCCATCCTGCTCGTGTCGGTCCCGTTCAACACCACGTCCCACGAAGGTGACGCGACGTACGCGCTGGTCCAGGGCGGGGGCGAGCAGGGAACACACGTCGGCGACGTCGACCCACGTGACGTCTTCCTCGCCCATCTCGCCGCGACGCGTTCGATAAAGGAGAACGCCTCGCTCACGGCCGTCGTGTGGCCGGAGAACGTCATCAACATCACCGGCAACGGGTTGTTCGCGGGAAGTCGCGAGCTCACAGAGATCTCCGCCGAGGCACGTCGCCTGGGCGTGCCGTTCATCGTCGGCATCACCGAGGACGCGAGCGGCGACGCGTTCACGAATGCCCAGGTCGTCGTGCAACCCGACGGTTCCGTGACGGACCGCTACGACAAGAAGCGCCGAGTGCCGTTCGGCGAGTACATGCCGCTCCGTTCGCTGCTGAAGACCCTCGGTGCGCCCGTCGACCTCGTTCCTCGTGACGCCGTCCCCGGCGAGACGCCGGGATTCGTCGACGCCGCGGGCATTCGCATGTCGGTCGCGATCTCGTGGGAGGTCTTCTTCGGCGGTCGCGTGAACGAGGGGATCGCCGGTGGCGGACGTGTCATCGTGAACCCCACCAACGGGTCGAGCTACACGTGGACGATCCTGCAGACACAACAAGTGGCCGCGTCGCGCCTCCGCGCACGGGAGCAGGGCCGATGGGTGCTGCAAGTCGCCCCGACCGGCTTCACCGCGTTCGTCTCGCCGAGCGGGGATGTCCGGCAGCGGACGGCAATCAGCGAACAAAGGGTCATCACCCGCGCGGTGGAACTGCACTCGGGTCGCACGGTGTACTCCCGGACCGGGAATGCACCGTATATCTGCGGTCTCCTTCTGCTTCTCGCATGGACCATGAGACGTGCTGCCCGAGCCAATCGAAGGGGCCGCAGTTAGCCTTCCTCCCCTATGAATCTGCAGGGGGACCCGGACGGCCCGCTCCGCATCGCGTACCTCACGTACCGAGGCAAGCCGCACGTCGGCGGCCAGGGCGTGTACACCCGGCACCTCACCAAGGCACTGGTTGACCTCGGTCACCACGTCGAGGTCTTCGGCGGCCAGCCATACCCCGTGCTCGACGACCGCATCGAGATGCACAAGCTGCCCAGTCTCGACATCTGGAACGACCAGTACCCCGGCCGCCTGCCCGGCTACTGGGAATGGAAGTCGTGGCCCGACATCGTGGAGACCGCGGCGTTCCTGCGCGGCCAGTTCAGCGAACCGCTTGCGTTCAGCAAGCGCGCGTACCACGCACTGAAGCCACGCTTCGCCGACTTCGACCTGGTGCACGACAACCAGTGTCTCGGCTGGGACATCCTGAAGATCGAGAAGAACATCCCCACCATCGTGACTCTCCACCACCCCATCACGAAGGACCGCGAACTGGAGATGAGCCACGCGAAGACGCGCCGCAAGCGCCGGTCACTGAAGCGCTGGTACTCGTTCGTCGAGATGCAAGGCAAGGTCGCATCACGCATGCCGCGCATCGTGGTGGTCAGCGAGAACAGCATCAAGGACATCCACGACGACATGCGCGTGTCGCTCGACCGCATGCGCCTCGTGCCGGTCGGCGTCGACCCGGACCTCTTCGCGCCGATGCCGCACGTGCAGCGCCAGCCGAACCGCCTGATCACCACCGCATCGGCCGACGTCGCCCTGAAGGGACTCAGTTACCTGCTGGAGGCAATGGCAAAACTGCGCACCGAGCGCGACATCCGTCTGACGATCATCGGCAAGCCGCGCCCGGGCCACAGCATGGACCTCATCGAGTCGCTCGGCCTGAGGCCCTACATCGACTTCGTGTCGGGGGTTCCCGACGAGCGGATCGTCGAGCTGTACGCGGAGTCCGAACTTGCCGTCGTCCCCAGCCTGTACGAGGGTTTCAGCCTTCCCGCCATCGAGGCGATGGCAACGGGCACCTGCCTGGTCGCCACGAACGGCGGTGCACTGCCCGAGGTCACCGGCACCGACGGCGAGACCGTCCTGCAGTGCCCCACCGCGGATGCCGACGCACTCGCGGCTGCCATCCGTCGCGGACTCGACGACAAAGAACTGCGCGAGCGCATCGGCGCCGCCGGCCGCACGCGCGTCGTGGAACGCTGGAGCTGGCGCCACTGCGCACAGCTCACCGTGGACCAGTACCGCGAGGTGCTCGCCATGCCGCACAACCTGGCCAAGACCGCGAAGCGGGCGCGTTGACATGCTGACCGTCCGTTTCGACACGCTCGGGCTGAGGCCCGGGTCTGTGTTCCTCGATGCCGGTGCCGGCTTCGGCCGTCACGCGTTCGAGGCCGCGCGACGCGGAGCGACCGTGTTCGCACTCGACTGGGCCCAGGAGGAGGTCGTCGCCACGCGCAACATGTTCGGCGCGATGATCGAGTCGCACGAGATCCCGTCCGTGTCCTACGGCGGTGCGCTGCGCGGTGACGCAACGAGGTTGCCGTTCGCCGACGGCACGTTCGACTGCATCGTCACCAGTGAGGTGCTCGAGCACATCCAGAACGACGTCGCGGCGATCGCCGAGTTCCACCGCGTGCTGAAGCCCGGCGGCACCCTCGGTGTCACCGTTCCCACGTGGCTGCCCGAGAAGATCAACTGGATGCTGTCCGACGAGTACCACGCACCGAAGAGCCCCGGCGGTCACGTGCGCATCTACAGCGCGACCGAACTGAAGGCGAAGCTCCGCTCGGCCGGCATGGAAGTGACGGCATCACACCACGCCCATGCACTGCACTCGCCGTACTGGTGGCTGAAGTGCGCAGTCGGACCCGGCAACAACGACCACCCGCTCGTCACGAAGTACCGGAAGTTCCTCGAGTGGGACATCATGACCCGGCCGAAGTCGGTGGCACTCGCCGAGAAAGTCCTCAGCCCCGTGATGGGAAAGAGCTTCATCGTCTACTCGCGCAAGGTGGGTGCGTGATGGCAGGCAAGAACCTTCCCCACCTGCCCGGCATCCTCTCGACCGCCGACCTGCACCGCACGGCCGACTCGATCGAGGCACTGCAGCTGACGAACGGCATGATCCCCTGGTACCCGGACGGGCACTGCGACCCGTGGAACCACGTGGAGACCGCGATCGCACTCGACATCATGGGCCGCCACGACTCCGCCCTCGCCGCGTACCACTGGCTGGCGAACATCCAGCACAACGACGGATCGTGGTTCAACTACTACATGCCCACCGGTGACATCGAGGACCCGAAACTCGACACCAACGTGACCGCGTACGTCGCGGCCGGCGTGTGGGCGCATTGGCTGTGCACGCGCGACACCAAGGCAGTGCGGGAACTCTGGCCAACGGTGCGGGCCGCTCTCGACTTCGTCATGAGCATGCGCCGCGGGGACGGCATGGTGCTGTGGGCCCGCCAGGTCGACGCGAAACCGTGGGACTACGCGCTTCTCACCGGGTCCTCCAGCATCCGCCACGCACTGCACTGCGGAGCCGCGATTGCAGATCTCGTCGGCGAACCCCATCCCGAATGGACCGCGGCAGCGGACGTGATAGACCGCGCCATCAACGGAAACCTCGCAGCGTTCGAGCCGAAGGATCGCTGGGCCATGGACTGGTACTACCCCGTCATGACGGGTGCGATGACCGGCGTGCGCGCCAAGGCCCGACTGGCCGAGGGCTGGGACAAGTTCGTCCTGGACGACCGTGGTGTTCGCTGCGTGAACGACGAACAATGGGTCACCGCCGCAGAGACCAGCGAGTGCGCCATCGCACACGTCGCAGCCGGCGACCGTGAGACCGCAAAGGAACTGCTGCTCTGGACGCTTCCCCACCGCCGTGACGACGGTGCGTACTGGACCGGAATCGTCTACCCGACGGACCCCGACAAGACGATCGTGCACTTCCCCGCTGATGAGTACTCGGCCTACACCGCAGCGGCGGTGATCATGGCCGCCGATGCGATCAGCGGCGGATCACCGGCGTCGAAGCTGTTCACGGTGCCGATGGTGCGCCGCAACGCGCACCTCGTCGTCGCCCCGCTCTAGGTCAACGCACGCGGCGGAGAACGCGCAACGAACCCTCGGCAAACACGTCCACGAACCGACCGCTCCCGATGGCCGGCAGGTAGATGTTCTCGTACGGTGGCCGTCCGCCGTCCGCCGGGTCCGGGAACACGTCATGGACCGCGAGGATCCCGTTGACCGCGACGTGCGGCGTCCACAGTTCGTAGTCGAGCGTGGCGGGCTCCACACCGTGACCGCCGTCGATGAAGATGAACGCGAGCGGAGTCGTCCAGTTGCGCGCGATTGTCGGCGAGTCCCCGACCACGGTGACGACGCTCGATGCGAGCCCGGCGTCGATGATCGTCGCACGGAAGAACGGCAGCGTGTCCATTCGGCCGGTGCGTGGATCGACAAGCGACTCATCGTGCCATTCCCAACCGGGCTGGTTCTCCTCGCTGCCGAAATGATGGTCAACGGCGAACAGCGTGCGTTGAGTCGACCGCGCAGCGCCACCGAGCCACACCGTCGAGCGACCGCAGTACGAACCGACCTCCACGAACGGTGACACGGGTACCGCTTCTGCTGCCATCATCGCGGCCTCGTGCAGAGCATCGCCCTCGTTCTCCGGCATGAAGCCCCGCGCAGCCAGTGCGTGCGCTCTCAATGATGAATCAAGGGGCGGATACGGCACGTTTCGACCCTACTATGAGCCCGTGAGCGAAGCCCTCGACGACCTGATCACACTGCTCGACCTCGAAGCAATCGAGGTGAACCTGTTCCGCGGCGTCTCGCCCGACGAGAACCGGGTGCGTGTGTTCGGCGGCCAGGTGGCCGGCCAGTCGCTCGTGGCGGCGTCGCGCACAGTCGACGAGCACGAGCGTTACGTGCACTCGTTGCACGCGTACTTCCTGCGCCCGGGCGACCCGTTCGCCCCGATCCTGTACCAGGTGGACCGCATCCGCGACGGGCGCAGCTTCACCACGCGGCGCGTCGTCGCCATCCAGCACGGCGAGGTCATCTTCAACCTGCAGGCCAGCTTCCACACCGCGGAACCCGGTCTCGACTGGCAGATCCCTATGCGCAGCGACGTGCCTTCTCCCGAGTCCCTCCCCGACTTCAAGACCCGCATGGAGCCCTACAAGGAACAGATGGGCGAATGGTACGAACGCCCGCGCCCCATCGACATGCGCTACGTGGACGGTGACCCCATGTCGCGCATCGGCCACCCGACCACGTCGCAGCAGGTCTGGTTGCGTGCCGACGGGACGTTGCCGAACGACCCCGTGCTGCAGGCGTGCATCGTCACGTACGCAAGCGACATGACGCTCCTCGACACGACGCTCCTGCCGCACGGTCTCGGATGGAGTGACGGCAACGTGCAGATGGCGAGCCTCGACCACGCGATGTGGTTCCACAGGCCGTTCCGCGCCGATGACTGGCTGCTCTACGACCAGCGCCCCATCTCGAACTCGGGCTCGCGCGGTCTTGCCGGGGGCAGCATCTACACGGCGTCGGGTGACCTCGCGGTCACGGTCGTGCAGGAAGGTCTCATCCGCTTCAAGCCGAAGGCCTGAACGATGAGACGTCGGCTCGTCGTCGGCGTGCCCGCGCTACTCCTCTGCTGCGCCGTGGCCCCGCCCGCAAGCGCTGCCCTTCCTCCGCCGGCATCCTCGGGCGGCTCATACGTCGTGACCGAGATCGCGCGCGTCGCGGGTGCCGTCGACATCGTCGAGCGATCGGCTGCCGACGGGTTCCTCTACGTCGTTTCGCGAAAGGGCACCATCGAACGGATCACCACGTCCGGCAGGCGCATCGACCGCGTGCTCGACATCACTTCGTTGACAACGCCGGAGGGTGAACGGGGTCTCCTCGGTCTCGCGTTCCGTCGGTACGGGTCGCAGTGGGAGGCTTTCGTCAACTACACCGACCTGAACGGCGACACGGCCGTCGCCCGCTATTCGGTGAGGGGCAACGGCACCTTCGTCCGCCAGCCGGGCAGGCGACCGTCGATCATCATCCGGGTACCCCAGCCGTACTCGAACCACAACGGTGGCGCGGTGGAGGTCGGTCCGGACAACATGCTCTACATCGCCACCGGTGACGGCGGGAGTGCCGGCGACCCGGAACGACGGGCACTCGACACCTCCTCCCTCCTCGGCAAGATCCTCCGCATCAATCCACTCCATGTCACGAACGGAACGGGACGGGCCTACACGATCCCCGCCGGGAACCCGTTCGCTTCCCCTGCACGGCGGGAGATCTGGTCCACCGGCCTGCGCAACCCGTGGCGCTTCTCCTTTGACGCCGCCGGCAACATCTGGATCGCAGACGTCGGGCAGAACGAATGGGAGGAGGTGTCGTTCTCTGCTGCCACCACGAAGTATCCCGGCGGCCGGAGGGCCAACTTCGGGTGGAGTGCCTACGAGGGGACGCACCGGTTCAACACCGACCAAACCGCGGCACCGGTCGTGATGCCTTTCCACGAGTACCGGCACACGAACGGCAGGTGTTCCATCTCGGGTGGCGCGGTCACGACAACAAGCAACCTGCCGGGGCGCCCGGGTCGGTACGTCCACGGCGACTACTGCAGCGGCGACCTCGTCGCGGTGGTGACGAACGGTCGCACGGTGACCGGCATCGAGACCGTCGGAACGGAACTGGGGAACATCACCGCGGTGGTCGCCACGTCACGGTCGGTCTACTGCCTGAACCTCGAGGGCAGGATCCTGCGGGTCACGGCAGGTTGAGCCCCCACCGCGTCAGCGGATGCGGTTGTTGCCCATGAACATGCCGCGCAGGGCCTGGTAGTTCTCGATGCAGTGACCCGCGCCCAGAACGACGGCCTCGAGCGGCTGGTTCGACATGCGCACCGGCACCTCGGTCTCGCGTTCGATACGCGACGCGAGGCCGCGCAGCATGCCGCCACCACCGACGAGGTACATGCCGCGTGACAGGAAGTCCTGTGCCAGCTCCGGCGGGGCCTTCGAGAGACAGCGCTTCACCGACGCGACCATCGCCGCGACAGGTTCGTCGATTGCGAATCTCACTTCCTCGGCGGTCAGACGCACCGTCTTCGGCAGACCGGTGACGAGGTCACGGCCGCGGATGTCAGCCTCGCGGTCCTCGGGACCCGGTTCGGCCGAACCAATCTGGATCTTGATCGCTTCCGCGGTGCGCTCACCGATTGCGACACCGTGCTCGCGGCGAACGTAGTTCTGGATGGATGCGTCGATGTCGAAGCTGCCGACGCGAACCGCCTCGAGGGCGACCACACCGCCGAGCGAGATGACGGCGGTCTCGCTGGTTCCGCCACCGATGTCGATGACCATGTTGCCGACGGGTTCGTCGATCGGCAGGTTCGCGCCGATGGCCGCCGCCATGGGCTGTTCGATCAGCTGGGCATCACTCGCACCCGCGCGCCGCGTCGCGTCGGTCACCGCGCGCCGTTCCACCTCGGTGATGGCCGACGGGACGCAGATGATGACCTTCGGTCGGGTGAAGCGGGAGACCCCCACCCGCTGCAGGAGCAGGCGGATCATGCGTTCCGTGATGTCGAAGTCCGTGATGGCCCCGCCGCGCAGCGGCCGGACCGCTGCGATGTAGCTGGGCGTGCGGCCGATCATGTCGAGCGCCTCGTGGCCTGTGGCCAGGACCTCGCCGGAACGGCGGTTCACAGCGATGACCGACGGCTCGTTCAGCACGATGCCACGACCCTTCATGTACACGAGCGTGTTGGCCGTGCCGAGGTCGATTGCTAGGTCACGGGCCATTCGCTCAGACTAGGTCGCCCGCGATGACCGCGCGCGTTATCGCCAGCGGTTGTCGTCGTCGGCACGTGACGCGGACATCCGACGTGCCTCGGGGGAGAGTGCATCGATGTGACGGCGGAATGCGGCGATGCTGTCGTCGATGCGGCTGTTGCGGTTGTCGAAGTACACGAGCACCAGCAGCGTGGTGCCCGACATGATGGCGAGAACGGTGAAGAGAACCGGCAGGAACTGAACGGCAATCATCGGCTGTCTCCGTTCGGGCCGACCCGGTCCGGCGACACAAGGTCGTTCGCACCCGTGCCCCAGTCGGCGCCGTCCCGCCAGATCTCCTTCTTCCAGATGGGCGCACTCTGCTTCAGTGCGTCGATCGCGAACCTGGCGGCTTCGAACGCGACCGGTCGGTGTGCCGACGACACGGCAACAACCACGGAGGACTCGCCGAGGCCCAGGCGTCCCGTGCGGTGGAGGATGGCGACACGGTGCGCCGCCGGGTGACGGGAACGGAGTTCCTCGACGAGGCGGGTGAACGCAGGCACCACTGCCTCCTCGTATGCCTCGTACTCGAGCGCAACGACATCGGTACGACCCTCGGCATGGTCACGCACGGTGCCGCTGAAGACCACCACGGCACCACTGTCGGGAGTCACCGCCCAGTCATAGACCCGGCCGACCGGCAGTTCGTCGGCAGTGAGGGCCAGCCATGCGTCGGAGTGATCGGGTGGCCTCATGTGTTCAGCGTACAAGCACGCCACCTCCCGTCGATGGGCGACACCACCGGTCGACAGCACGGAACTAGCCTCACCGTTTTGTGGACATGAGCGACGAATTCGACAACGAGAACGACGCCCCGCTCCCCCCGCACGAACGCTCATGGCGGCACCCGGCCGAGGTGAGCAATGCGTTGCGGCACGAAGAGGCCCTGAAGGCGACCCCTCCCCCCATCGGGCGCCGGGCGGCGGCACTGGTCGCGTTCGTCAGCATCGTCGCATCGGCAACGGTCATGGTGGTGACGGTGCAGAAGGGCGTGTCCGACCCGGTCGCCGAATTGACTGACGCATCCACGACGTCGGTCCCCGCGAAGACCGGGGTGGCAAACGGCGCCGTGCCCGTCGTTCACGCGTACGGCGACTACTACGTGGTGCCGTCCTCTGACTGCACGGGTGACCGGTTGACTGCCACCCTGGCCGGTGACAAGACGTTCGACGCCGAGGTGGTGACCACGATCGAGGGGAAGGGCATCAGCGTCGTCCGTCACCGTGCGGCGACGCTGCAGAACCTTCCTTATCCGTCGGAGCCGGAGCTCGACACGCCGCAGCCGTCGTCGTTCGTCGCGGTGGACAGGTCGGGCCAACGGCTCAACGCGGATGTCGGCCTCTCGTCGGACTCATCCTCCACTGATGTCAACATGAGGTCGAGACACGGATGGTTCCCTCTCGACGTTGACGGGGTCATCAACGGCGTCGCGGCCCTGTACGCGGGTTCGCGGCTCGACGGAATAGCAGTCCGCCACAACCACATGCACTTCGGCATCTCTCTCGACGGGCTGGCCGACTACGTCAACGACGCGATCGACGCGCAAAACGGATGACCGCGAACACCGCGCCCAGCACCGCCGCAACCGAACCGGCAAGCGCAAGTTCCTGACGGCGCTTGGCGCTGATTCCGTCGAGCCACGAGCCGTCACTGCCGGCGACGTACGACTCCTCGTTCGAGACCCGCGGGACCCACCCGAGAGCACGGAGTTTCTCGTTGGACACGTGCCAGCTGTGGCGTGCGTATTCGCGCAGTCCGGGCGGCACCGGACCGTTCATGAAGCGCCACCGGACGGCGTCGATCGACTCCCGCACCCAGGCGGGAAGCGCCATGTTGATTGCGTGCGACGAGAGCTCGTGCAGGCGCTCCCCGCGGATCGAGCCGTCAGGTGCGACGTTGAGGATGCCGTCGGGCTTCAGGCGGCGCACCAATTGCTTCGCACTGTCGAGGTCGTCCTCGTGCAGGAACTGTGCGGCAAGGTCGGCCGACACGGCCTCCCCGCCGAGGGCGTCGGCGAGCGCGTGGACCAGCCGCGACGGTCTGTCGGGGGACACCACCGGGACGGGCCGCAGAATCGTCGCGGTGCGACCGGGCACTGCAGTCCGCCACTCGTCCACCAGTGCCTCCGAGGTGGCACACGACACCGCGAACGCGAACGACGGCACGGGCCTCACCGGCTCCCGTTCGCTGATCGGCACGGGGTTGTTCGGCCACGCGCCGTAGACCATCGCAGTGGACACGAGGATCACGTGCGACTGACCGGAGTCTGTCGCACTGCGCAAGAAACTTCGGGTGACGTCGACGATCAGGTCCGCCCTGTCGAACGAATCGGCGTAGGCACTGATGTCCAGTTCGGGACTCGGTACGAGCCCGTCTGTGTCGACCTCTGCCATGCATTCGAGGCTAACGGCACCTAGCCTGAGCCCATGTCGGACGACGGATCAGGCACGAACGAACCACAGTTCCCGTTCGGTTCCATGCCGTTCCTGAACGACATGATGAAGGCCATGGCCGCACAGGGCCCGTTGAACTGGCAACTCGCCACGGAGGCAGCCGCCTCCGGCGCACGCGGCGACACACCGGATCCGGAACCCGACCCCGCAACCCGACTGGCGTTCAACCGTCTGGCCGACATCGCAGACATGCACGTGCGCGAGATCACCGCGCTGCCCACGGGTCCGAACGACGTGCACACCGAGATCCACACGACCACACGTGCCATCTGGGCCCACCGCACGCTCCAGGACCTCCGTCCCCTCTTCACAGACCTCGCGGCTGCGCTGAACAAGCCGCAGACGGCTCAGTCCTCAGACGACCCGCTTGCATCGATGTTCGCGAACATGTCCTCGCTCATGTTCCCGTCGCTCATGGGCATCACCATCGGCTCCATGGTCGGCTCCCTCGCACAACGCGCGTTCGGCCAGTACGACCTGCCGCTGTCCCGCCCGCACGCAAGCGACATCCTCGTCGTCTCGCACACTGTCGACACTTTCGCGGACGACTGGTCGCTCGCGGTCGACGACCTGCGCATGTGGGTCCTCGTGCACGAGCTGGCATCCCACGCGGTCCTGAACACGACAGCAGCAACGGACGGTCTGATGGCCACCATCCGTTCCTACGTCGGCGCGTTCAGGCCCGATGCCGAGGCCTTCATGGCGCAGCTCGGCGATCTCGACCCGTCCGACGGACAGGCCCTCGAGAAGCTCCAGAAGACACTCAGCGACCCGATGGTCCTGGTCGGGGCGATCAAGTCACCGGAGCAGCATGCGATCTCCCCGGTGCTCGATGCCCGGGTTGCGGCGATCACTGCCTACATCGACCACGTCGTCGACCAGGTGGGTGCACGCCTCCTGGGGAATGCGTCCCCCATCGCAGAAGCCGTCCGTCGTCGTCGTCTCGACGGCCGGGTCGAGGCCGATCTTGCCGAACGGCTCCTCGGCGTTTCTCTGTCGCGACAGCTGCAGAAGCGTGGATCAGATTTTGTCGCCGGCGTGGTGGAGCGCGCCGGGGACGCAGCATTGCGACCGATGCTCTCGTCTGCCGCGAACCTGCCGACGCCTAACGAACTGGATGCCCCGGGCCTGTGGCTCGCCCGGCTCGAGGTGCAGTGACCCTGCGACCACGCAGCATCACGAGCATTCCGACGGCACCGAGAATGCCGATGCACCACGACCCCACGTGACCGTCGAACTGCAGCAGGACCGGGAGCACACCGCCTGCCACCCATGCGAGCTGGTTGTGCGTCTCGAAACGGGCGAACGTGCTCACCTTGTCCGCATCGGGCGCGTTCGACTGAACCGTTGACTCGAAAGCGACACGGCCGATCGCCGCTGCGGCGTTCACGACGGCCGTCAACAGGACACCTGCGATGAACACACCGCTGACACCGGCGCCGATGCCGCCGACTGCAACCGCAGCAAGCGAGACGGTCAGCATCGTCGATGTCCTCATGCGCTCGCGGACCCACGGTGCCACCCAGTTGGCGGCGAGGATCGAGAAGTTGCCGATGGCGACCGCGAACGCGAACCACGCAGTGCCGGCAATCTCGGAACGGAGCCAGAACGCCAGGTGGAAGAACATGAACCCAACGGCCCCGCGCAGGAACCGCATGGTGTGGGCCGCCTGCAGGACTGCAGGCGTGTGGAGCTCGCGGTACTCGAGCTCCTCGTTGCCCGCGGCGGCATTCCTCGACCTCGGCAGGTGCCACGCCTGGAATGCGGCCAGCAGGAAAACGGCTGCGCCCGCATACAGCGTGACGGTGGTGCTGACCATCTGCAGGAGGAACGCCGGCACGCCGATGCCGAACCCGACGATGCCCGCGACCTTCGCGAGCTTGCTGTTGGCCTCCACCAGCCGTGCATCGCCACGGACGACGACAGGGACCATGGAGGACTTCGAGATCGAGTACGTCTTCGAGAGCACCAGTGCACCGAAGGCAAGGGGGAACAGGGCGAGCGACTTGATGGAGCTGACCATCCCCACCATCAGCACGGCACGCAGGAGCGCGACACCGAACATGACCGCGCGCTGGCCGCCGTTGATGCGCTTGACGAAGGGCCCGATGAATCTCGCCACGACGGTGAACGGCGCGAAACTCAGCAACA
>JBEDDY010000247.1:0-4512 GCA_041176025.1 Actinomycetota bacterium
ACCCGGCCCTGGTCGCCCAGTTGGAGGGTGCGAACGAACCCACGCAGAAGCCCGTCGTGAAGGACGCGAACGACTGGTCCAACACCCCGCGCAACGCGGTGTGCCCGTGCGGGTCGGGTCGCAAGTACAAGCAGTGCCACGGCGCCGCCTGACAACGGGTACCGCACATGAGGGATTTCACGAACGACATCAAGGAGGTGCGCCGTCGTCTCGACGAGGCGAAGGGTTACCTCCGCATCGACATGTCGCGTGTGCGTCTCGTGGAGCTCGAGGCCGAGATAGGCCGGCCCGACCTGTGGGACGACCAGGAGAACGCCAAGCGCGTGAACACCGAGTACGCGAACGCGAAGTCGGACGTCGACCAGTACGACAGGTTGACGTCCGAGATCGACGATCTCGAGGTTCTCTCGGAGATGGCGCGGGAGGAGGGTGATGAGTCGCAGGAACCGGAAATCGAGGCCGGCATCGCGTCCGTCGCCCGTGAACTCGGGACGCTCGAGTTGCGCAGCCTCTTCACCGGTGACCACGACGCGAACGACGTGATCGTCCAGATCAACGCCAAGGACGGCGGGGTCGACGCCCAGGACTGGGCGGACAACCTGCTGCGCATGTACACGCGTTGGGCGGAGCGTCGCGGCTTCACCGTGGAGGTCGAGGACGTCAGCCCGGGCACCGAGGCCGGCATCCTCTCGGCCGAGTTCACCATCCGCGGCCGTTATGCGTACGGGCTGATGACCTCGGAGCGCGGAACGCACCGACTGGTGCGCATCAGCCCGTTCGACAACCAAGGGCGCAGGCAGACGAGCTTCGCCACGGTGCAGGTGTGGCCCGACATGGAGGCACCGGACATCGAGATCAACGAGAGCGACATCCGCATGGAGGTCTTCCGTGCATCGGGCGCCGGTGGACAGCACGTCAACAAGACGTCGTCTGCGGTGCGTCTCATCCACGAGCCGACGGGCATCGTGTCCGCCAGCCAGGAGGAACGCAGCCAGTTGCAGAACCGCGAGAAGGCACTCACGCGCCTGAAGGCGATGCTGGCGGCGAAGATCGAGGAGGAGCACCAGGCGGAACGCGACCGCATCGCCGGCAAGACCGCGATGGTCGGTTGGGGAAGCCAGATCCGCTCCTACGTCCTGCAGCCGTACCAGATGGTGAAGGACCTGCGCACCGAGGTGGAGTCCGGCAACGTCGCTGCCGTTCTTGACGGCGACCTCGACATGTTCATGGAGGGTTACCTGCGTTGGCGCAGGGAACAGGCCGGATAGGCCGCCCCACGCCCCCTGAGGGTCACTGGTAGGTTCTGAGTCTTCATGATTCGTCTTGAGAATGTCTCCAAGATGTACGGCAACGAGACACTTGCCGTGCGTGATGCGTCCTTCGACGTGGCAAAAGGTGACTTCGTGTTCCTCGTCGGTCCGTCGGGGTCCGGCAAGTCCACCCTCCTGCGTCTCATCAACCGTCAGGAACGACCCGAACGGGGCAACGTGTACGTGGCGGGCCGCGACATCAACGAACTGCCGAACAGCCAGATTCCCCACCTGCGGCGCACCATGGGCAACGTCTTCCAGGACTACAAACTGCTCCCGAACAAGACCGTTTTCGAGAACGTCGCGTTCGCCCTCGAGGTCATCGGCAAGCCGAAGCACGTGATCGGCCAGCAGGTGCCCGCGGTTCTCGAACTCGTCGGTCTCGCCGGCAAGGAGGACCGGTTCCCGCACCAGCTTTCGGGCGGCGAGCAACAGCGCGTGTCCATCGCGAGGGCCTTCGTGAACCGCCCGATGATCCTCCTGGCCGACGAGCCGACCGGCAACCTCGACCCGGCGACGGGGGAGGGCATCATGGGTCTGCTCGAGGCCATCAACCAGATGGGGACCACCGTCGTGATGGCCACCCACGACCACCGTGTCGTGAACCAGATGCGCCGTCGGGTGATCCAGCTTGACCGGGGTGTCATCGTGCGCGACCAGGAGAGGGGTGTGTACGAGTGATCCAGCGCATCTCCTACGCCCTGCGAGAGACGCTCGCGAATTTCCGCCGCAACGTGACGCTCTCGGTGGCGGCCGTCATCACCTCCGCCGTGTCTCTCCTGCTGGTGGGGACGACATTCCTGATCCAGAGGGCATTCGACAACCTGCTCGTCCAGTGGAAGGGTGACGTCGGCATGATCGTGTTCGTCCGTCCCGACGTGCAGACCGACGCACTCGGGTTCATCGAACAGACCCTCAAGTCACAGCCGAACCTGATCGACGTCACCAAGCTGAAGTATCTCGACAAGACGGCGAGTTTCGAGGAGGCGAAGCGGGTCTTCGCCGGCGACCCGACGACGCTCTCGCTTCTCTCCATCGACACGGTGCCGACCCAGTTCAAGGTGGTGCCGAAGACGACGGACCCCGAACTCGTTCGCAACCTGTCCACCCAGTTCCGCGGCCTGCCCGGGGTGTCCGGGGTCGCGTTGGCCGAGGACGAATTCGAGGTCATCAGCACGCTGTCCGGGTTCGTGCGCACCGTCACCATCGGGATGTCTCTCGTGCTGCTCGCCGTCGCGGTGATCCTCATCTGGAACACGATCCGCACCGCGATCTTCGCGCGCCGGCGCGAGATCGAGGTGATGAAGCTCGTGGGTGCCACTGACTGGTTCATCCGTGTGCCGTTCATTCTCGAGGGACTCGTGCAGGGCCTGCTCGGCGCGATCGTCTCGTGCGGCGGCCTGTGGGCGCTGAACACCGCCTGGACGAACGGCATCTCCGGGTTCAAGTCCGGAACGGGTGTGACGTCATTGGTGGTTCCCGATGGATACGCGAACGGAGTCATGATCTCGTTGTTGGTCATCGGCGCGCTCGCCGGCGGCATCGGTTCCGGTGTCGCATCCAGCAAGTTCCTCGACGTCTGACGCGGGTCGGTCGGCTTCGCCCCGTCCGGGCCGGGCGACATAGGGTCGAGGCGTGGAATACCAGGACATCACCCTCGACATCTCGGACGGCATCGCCACCATCACTCTGAACCGGCCGGACAAACTGAACGCGTTCACCGGGAAGATGATGTACGAGATCATCGACGCATTCGACCGCACGGATGCCGACGACAGCGTCAAGGCCGTCATCGTCACGGGCGCCGGCAAGGGTTTCTGCGCGGGCGCCGACCTGTCGTCGGGCGGGGACACGTTCGCGAAGGGCGGAAGCGACGTGCAGACGAAGCAGGGCGTGCCGCGGGACGGCGGCGGTCTCGTGTCTCTGCGCATCTTCAACAGCCTGAAGCCGGTCATCGGTGCGATCAACGGGGCAGCCGTCGGGGTGGGCGTCACGATGACCCTCCCCATGGACATCCGCCTCGCGAGCGAGAACGCGAAGTTCGGTTTCGTGTTCGCGAAGCGCGGCATCGTCCCCGAGGCATGCAGCAGCTATTTCCTGCCCCGCATCGTGGGAATCCAGCAGGCCACCGAGTGGGTGTACACCGGGCGCGTGTTCCCCGCGCAGGAGGCCAAGGATGCACGACTCGTCCGCAGCGTCCATGCAGCCGACGACCTGCTGCCGGCGGCACGCGAACTCGCCCGTGAGATCGCCGACAACACGGCTCCGGTCTCTGTTGCCTTGTCCCGCCGGATGCTGTGGCGGATGCTCGGTGCATCGCACCCCATGGATGCACACCGGGCGGACTCGCGCGGGATCCAGTCGCGCGGCCGGAGCAACGACTCGAAGGAAGGTGTGGTGAGTTTCCTCGAGAAGCGTCCCGCGAACTATCCGGACAGGGTCAGCGACGGCCTGCCGGACATCTTCCCGGGCTGGGAAGAGCCCGAGTTCTCCTGACCCGCGACGGGGTGCACGCATGAGCGACGGTGCCGCCGATCCGATGGTCTACGACGTCGTCGGCGGTCAGTTCTTCGTGACACTCGTCGACCGGTTCTACGACGGCATCGAGGGCGACCCCGTCTTGCTGCCCTTGTACCCCGACACCGAGGACACTTCCGGTGCGAGGGAACGCCTGGCCATGTTCCTCGCGCAGTACTGGGGCGGCCCGCATGACTACATGGAGAGGCGTGGACATCCGATGCTGCGTGCCAGGCACAACCAGTGGACGATCGGCGAGCAGCAGCGCGACAGATGGCTCGTGCACATGCTCACTGCACTCGAGTCGACGGTTGCGGAACTTCCGCTGGGTCAGGATGTCCGTGACAGGGTGCTCGGTGAGGTCGCCACGTACATGGTGAACGCGGCAGAGCACATGCGAAACGCCTAGTCAGCGCGAGTTCGGGCCGAGCAACTGAAGGGCGATGGCGGCGGCGGCACCGACGTTCAGGCTGTCGGTGCCCGCGTGCATGGGAATACGGACCGTGTGACTCGCTGACGACAGCACCGCGGGCGAGAGTCCGGTGCGTTCGCTCCCCAGGAGGACCGCAACCTTCGCAGCAGTGCCGATCTCCAATGTCGAGATGTCGACGGCCGCACCATCGGGTGCAAGCGCGCACGTCACGAATCCGTGACGGTGGAGCACGGTCACGGGATCCTCGTCAGG